>JADZAF010000191.1 GCA_020852755.1 Bryobacterales bacterium | reverse complement strand
TATGTCCAGCAGCTGAGCGGCCAGGGCACCGTGCGGCTCACCAGCGATCCCGCCGCCGACACGCAGCCGGCCTTCAGCGCGGACGGCGCCAAAGTCTACTTCGCCTCCGCCCGTGAGCCGGCCGGCATTTACGAAGTCCCCACCCTCGGCGGGGATGCCCGCCTCGTGATGGCCGGCGCACTCTCTCCCTCGGCCTCCCCGGACGGCAAGTGGCTGGCCTGCGTGCGGGGCGGAAGAGTCCTGGTCCGCCCGGTGAGCGGCGGGGAGGGCCGGGTGGCATCGGCGATCCGGTTCAGCGACTTCCGTCCCGTCTGGTCGCCGGACGGCACGCGGCTGGCGGTGATGTCCGGAGGGGACGAGGGCCTCAGCCTGATCCCCGTCGAGGGCTCTTCGGCCGTGACGCTGCCGTTCGTCCGGAACCTCCGCCGCCTCGGCATGTTCGATCAGAGCTACAGCGTCGTGCAGGCGTGGACGCCGGACGGCGACCTGCTTTTCTCGGCGCCCTTCGGGAGCGCCGTCAACATCTGGCGCATCCCTCTGCGCGATGCCGCCGGCGGGAGACCGGCCCCGGTGACTTTGGGCAGTTCCGAGCTTCTGCCCTCCTTCGACGCGCGCGCCGGCAAGCTGGTTTACAACGCCATTGAGAGCGTCCAGTCGCTGTGGAGCCTGCCCGCCGATCTGGATCGCGGAACCGTCCTCGGCCCGCTGCGCCCGTTTCCAACCGAGAAATCCAACGCCTATCACCAGGACGTGACCTCCGACGGACGCTTCCTGGCCTATGTGTCGCGCAAAGGAGGCACGCACGGGATCTGGCTGATGGAGGTGGCCACGGGCCGCGAGCGGCTTCTCGTCCAGTCCGGCCGGGAAGACGAAAGCTACGCCCATTTGCAGTTCAGCCCGAACGGCTCGAGGATCGCCGCGACGTACTCCGGCTACCAGGGGCAGGGTGCGGACAGGAAGCCGGCCTGGCATATTTTCGTGCTGGATGTGGCTGCCGGGCAGACGCGCCAGGTTGCCAGGCCCGGCGGCCGCATCCGCGGCTGGTCGCCCGACGGGCGCTACCTGGTGGTGTGGAGCAGCTCCCAGCCGGTCGTGGTCGGCGTTGTGGACGTGGAGAGCGGCGCGCTTACGCCCATCCTGAAGCGGGAAGGAACGCCCGTGGGGCAGCCCCGCCTTTCGCCGGACGGCCGCTGGATCGCGTTCCTCGCGGGCTCCGCGCTCCACGTGGCGCCTTTCCGCGGAAACCAGCCGGTGCCCGAGGCCGAATGGGTCCGCGTGGCGGAACCCGCCGGCTTCCCCTTCTGGTCCCCGGACGGCCGGAATCTCTACTACACGGCGGCGGCGCAATGGGAGCCCGTCTCGGCGCTCCTCCTGCGGCAGCCCTTCGACCCCGCCGCCGGCAGGCCCAAAGGCCCGGCCGTGCGGTTCCACGCGCTGGAAGGCCGCACCCTGGGCAGTCCCATCATCAACCAGGTGTCCGGCGCCCGGGGCGGCGTCGTGCTCGGCCTGCGCGACACGGTTTCCGACATCTGGTCTTTGGACTGGCCGCCCCGGTAGCCGGACCCCCATGGACGGCTGCCTGGCGGTTCACGGC
The DNA here is from genome assembly GCA_020852755.1 of Bryobacterales bacterium. GTDB lineage: Bacteria > Acidobacteriota > Terriglobia > Bryobacterales > Bryobacteraceae > JADZAF01. The sequence continues at coordinate 2,590 of JADZAF010000191.1, read as the reverse complement.
TCAGGCGCTCCGCGCCTCACTTGCCCGAACCCTGCGGCACCTGAATATTGCCTCCCGCAATCCTCACCGGCGCGAAGCTCAGCGTGGGAATCACCTGGCCCGCCGGATTCAGCACCTGGATGCCGAACAGGTCGTTTACCCCGGGCTCCCCGTTGTCCGCCACCGTCGCGACGAATCTGTGGTTCCCAACCCCGTCCAGCGTCGCCTTTCCCTGAATGGCCGCGCTGTTGCCGACGATCACCAGGGGTCCCATGGCGTTGCTCTTCAGCATCACGTCCCCGGTCGCGCGATGCTCAATGTATAGCAGCGATCCCTGCGCATTTCCGCTCTTGAGAAACTTCACGTTGAAACCGAAGTTGGCTGGGTAGCCTCCCCGCCAGACCGTTCCGCCGCCGGTCACGAACCCCAGCGACGGATCGTACACCGTCAGAATCGAACTGGCTGAGCCGGTATAGTAGTTGCCCCCAATGCTGATGTTCACGAGGTACAGGTTCACCGGCACGGCCGGGAATACGCACGTGGCCCGGAGTGTCTCCGGCGTGGGAGTTGAAGTGCTGGCGGTGCATGGAATGGTTGCGCCGCCGAGTTGCGGCGCCAGACTGAAGGAAACCGGAACGGCCTTGCCGATGTCGCCGGCGTGGCCGTCCGCCTCCTCCACGATGTCGGCCTGCAACGCGACCGGCCCCGCCGTTCCGCCCGGTGTGTTCACTTTCACGGCCGCGGGGTTCGTGAGCAGAGGCGTAACCGTGGCGTTCTCCCTGCTCACCGTCAGGGCGGCCGTGCCGGAACTGTCCAGGTAGAGCGGGTCGCCGCTGATGAAGTTCGCCGCGATCGTGTGACTGCCGGCCGCCACCGCGATGGTGTACGAAAGGGAGGCCGATCCCGCCGTCACGGGCGCGCTCCCAACCAGGCTGCCGTCCACGCGGAACTCCATCGTGCCCGCAGCCGCCGGAGTGACGGTTGCACTGAGGGTCGCCGGGTCGCTGTACTGGCCGCTGGCCGCGCCGGCCGTTGTGGTCGTCCGCTGCCGCACCACGGTCGCGTCCGCGTCCGTGTTGTTTCCGGCATTTCCATCGAGCACCGACTCCAGTGCGGCCGTATTGGTTACGGAAGGAGGCGCCGTAAGGGACACGTTCACCGTCGCAGTGATGGCTGGATAGTCCGCCCCCGCCGCCAGCGGGTCGCTCCTGGTGCACTTCACCGTCGCCGTGTCGCAGGTCCATCCGGATCCTGCCAGTCCCGTCAGCGTGAGTCCGGCCGGCAGCGCATCGGTGACCGTTACCGGCCCCATCGATACCGACGGGCCGAGATTCCGGACCACGATGCGATATGTGGCGCCGGTCTGTCCCTGGTAAAAGCTTCCCGCGTGGCTCTTGTCGATGGCCAGGTCGAAGGCGGCCAGCAGGCTCAGCGCCTGCTTCGCCATCACGATGCCGTAACCCGAATCCCGGTCCCACCCGTTCTCTTCAATGTCCAGCGCCGGGTAGAACATCGCCTGCCGCAATTCTTCAAGGGTCGCCGAGGGTTTGGCCGACCACAGCAGGGCCGCCACCGCCGCCGCGTGCGGCGCCGCGGCCGAGGTCCCGCAGAAAGGCAGAAATCCCGGCGACGCCGTGCTCACGCAATCCGCCGCGGCGATGTTCACCTTGAGCAACTCCCGCCCGCACGGAAACGTGACGCAGCCGGGTGTGATCGGCGAGCCGTCGGCTTCGTAGAACATCCGCCGCGTGCCATCGGAGCTGAAAGTCTCCACCTGTGTCGTGGGACCGCCCGGGAACACACCGCCTCCCGCCGCCGACACCGGCACCGCCGCGACCGTCACCGTGTTGTAAGCCGCGTTGTGGCCGAACGTCTGCCCGTAGGTCGCATACTGGAGCCGCCCGCCTTGTGAGTTCACGTGCAGCGCCCGCGCCGGGTCGCCGTCGTACAGGATGACGACAATCCGCGTGTTCGCCGGCACCGGCCCGCAGAATTCCGTGGGATAGTCGTCCCCGTCCTGGCCGTAGGTCGAGGAGCAGACCACATTTCCGTTGCTGTCCAGAACGTACAGGTCATAGTCGTTGTCCGATGCAAAGTACTGGTCGGACCACTGCAGGCTCACCGGCAAACCCTTGCTGCTCGCGGCCAGGATGGTGTTGCCGATGTCGCCGCCGCTGAAGACATGCGCGGTCTCTCCGTCGTATTCTCCCCCGCCGTTGAAGTTGCCCTCCCACACGCCCGAGGTACCGTCGTTGAGATTTCCCGAGTTTCCCGCAGAGCTGAAATAGAGAACGCCAAGCGAGGTCACGTAGTTCACCGCCAGAGCCTGGATTCCGTCCTGAAACGCCGCTTCGGTCGCGTAACTGAGGTCGTCCACGATGATGTTGCAGCCCAGGTTCCCAAGCTGGATGATGTTCTGGTACATTTGCCACTGCCCGCCGGAGCCTGTGGCAAAGAAGAGCTGGGCTCCCGGCGCCATGTCGTGGATAATCTCCAGCATCGCCGTGCCCTCGGTTCCGCTGCCGGCCTGTCCGCTGACCACCGTGACCGCCGGCAGTTCGCCGGCGGCGATCAGGTCGTTCAGGCTGTCCACGCCGTCGGAGAGAACGCC
>JADZAF010000190.1 GCA_020852755.1 Bryobacterales bacterium | reverse complement strand
TGACGAAGAACTCGGCGCCGGCGAGCATGCAGGCGCGGGCGGTTTCGGCATCCAGGACGGTGCCGGCGCCCAGCACGATCTTATCGCCCAGCTGGTCGGCCACTTTTTCCAGGGCATGGATGGCGCCGGGCACGGTCATGGTGATCTCGGCGGCGCGGATGCCGCCGTTGTAGATGGCTTCCACGGCCTTGACGGCGCTTTCCGCGCTGGTGGTGCGGACGATGGGGACGATTCCGATTTCAGTTATGAAGTTAAGAACTTCCTTTTTCGTCATGTCTTTAAGGTAACAGAACGGGTGCAGGAGGCGGCGCGGCTGCGGAAGGCGGCGGCCGTTTTGCAGGCCCGCTGTTGCCCCGGGCGCCGGCGTCCAGACTCCACCGGGGCGTGCCCATTCGCTTCGCGCGCCCGCCGTTTGCCCGTTCGCTCACCACTACCGGTGTAACACGGGCTCGGGCCGGATCCAGGGGGGAGCGGGGGAGAAGCGAAAGACGAGTAAGGAGTTAGATTGCGGCGGCGGTGGTGACTCAGCCTTTCTTGAGGGCGGCTTCCCCGGCTCCGGTGAAGTGGCCGGTGCGGCGTTTGGGGTCGCGCTCATAGTGGCCTTCGGTGAGGCCGGACGACTTGCGGCTGCCGCGCGGGGCGGTTTTCGCGGCATCCTTGGGCTCGCGGGGCTTGTGGGCTTTCTTGCCGGGCATATGGGTCTCCGGGAGGGGAAGAGCATGCGGGGGGCCAGAGAGGCACCAGAGGTGGTGCGGGCACCTTGAGAGGCGGCCGGGCGACGCCGTACCGTGGCAGATGGCGTCTCCTGCCAGGTGTCGCACCTCTCGGCAGCCACCCAATTCCATTCATCGCTCGAAGCAGCGACAGCAGGAAGCGAGCCGTGCCGTCCGGACATGGCCTACCCCAGAAAACCGCAGGATTCCCGGGTAGAGGCGCCGAAAGCCCTTAGCGGACCCAGTCACCTCGATGTTGCCAAATAGCCGTGAAATGTGCCCGCAGCATCCTGGTATACGCCCACGATCTGGCCTGTGTCGTTAATGCCCAGCGGAAAGCTGGTGAGGCTGCCCGGGTAATCAATAGAGACGTATGTTCCTTTCCTCAGGATGAAGCCGCGGCTGCCGACCGCGAAACCAAAGGGGCCGGTGCCGGCCTCACCATACAGGCCGACCACGACCCCGGAATTATTGATGGAGAATGCTGCTGTGTTTGGAGCACCAGGGAAGGCGATCTCCGTGTAGAAGTCACCATCTTTCAGGAAACCGTGCACAACGCCGTCAGCGGTATAGTATTGACCGACGACCTGGCCCTGATTGTTGATACCGCAGGGCATCGTGTAATGCCCGGTGCTCGCCGGGTGCTCGAATATCGTATAAGCTTCACCATCCCAAATATAACCGCTGGGGGTGGGCCCGTTCCAGGTCATGCCACTGATGTCACCTCTGGCATTGATGGCACTCGGAGATGTGTAGTCGAACCCGGGCGCGTCAGGTTGATACGTATAACCACCGTGGCTGTACACCGCAGAGTGGATGCGAAAATCCGTACTACTGTAGTAGCCCAGTGCGACTTGCCCCTGCATGTTGGGTGCGCTGACCAGAGTCCCCAGAGCACCGGGCACATCAACACTTGTGTATACTCCGTCCTCCAGTATCACGGAGTACAGAATTCCATTGGAGTCGGAATACTGAATCGAAATCAAGCCGTTGTTATTGATGCCGACCGGAAACGTGAGCACCGAACCAGGCGGATCAATGGAGGTGAACAGGTATTCCTGTGTGGCTAAGACATCGCCACCCGCTGCAATTGCCGATCCGCCGATGACGAAGGTCAACAAGGCCGCCAGACCGGAGATTGTCATCCGGACCTGAGCACGTGATAACCGCGAAATGTTCATCGTCTTCTCTCCTTGCTCATCGAACAGCAAACCTACCGTACGCAACTCGCGCATCGTAAGTAACCAGTTCCCGACGTGGAAATCCATTGCTATAATAGCCGCCTAACCGCTCACTCACGCTCACGGCTCCGTTACATTACAGGGGCCTGCTCCATCGGCGACATCTTTTTGGCAGTCAGGGAGAAGCCATCCGTCAGAAAATACAATTCCGCTTGGAAAGGCCACTATAACTCGAACTAAACTCCTACTTGGACCTCCGGCCAGAGATGATTATATATCCACTCGCCTTGGAAAGCGCGCATATATTTCCGTTGGTCCGCTGGAGCTGGACCCATTCGCCATCTCATCCGCTCTGACTGCCGCGCTATCTGGGCCTTGGTCGGCGGCGTGCGACACCACGAGCAGGCTGCGCGGAATGCAAATGGCGCTGCGGCTGGCTTCTTGATGGAGGCAGGTTTCGAGCGGGGCCGCCGGGAGGGTGAAAGAGCGGCGGCGGGCATTGCGGCCGCCCGGTTGCTGCGGGCGGTTGGGATTGGGTTCCTTCCCCCGGGCTTTCCCTGTGGCGCGGACACCGATAGCGGCACCCAGTTCCGCCGCGATTTAGAGCCGCTGCAGAAGCGCGGCCGGGCCCTGGCGATGGCCGGCACAGGCCGGCGCGGACCTGCATGGGCGGGAATAGAAGCTCATGATCAGGAAACGGCCAAGCCGGCGTCTGCCGGGCGCCCTCAGCCATTCCTGGCCGGCAAGACGTTACAGGTGGGCTTGCTCGGCCCGGCGCATCCCCCGGGTGGGCGGGTTCCGGCCAGGTGAACTCACGGGCGTGATAGAGTGGTCTGCAACGAACCTACAGGCGAGGTTGGGAGGAAGAGGCAATGGCTGGAATGAGAGGGACTCTTTTTTGGCCCGGCGTTTGGGTCCTGGTTTTGCCATGGATTCTGAACGGGCAGGCCACGGGTGTGATCGTGGGCGTGGTTCAGGATGCCAGCGGGGCCGGCGTTCCCGGCGCGAACGTGCGGACGGTCAGTGAACTGACAGGCCTGGAGTGGACAACCACTTCCGCCCAGACGGGCCACTTCAGTTTTCCGCGATTGCCCGTCGGGGAGTACCGGGTAGAGGTCAC
>JADZAF010000189.1 GCA_020852755.1 Bryobacterales bacterium | reverse complement strand
GTCCCAGCCGTTCGGTGCTCGGCATCGTGAAGCACCCCGGGGCTTTTCGCGAGTTCCTGACGCTGCCCGAGCGCAACCTGCGCCTGCTGCCGGATTCCCTCGACGATGAGACGGCGGTGTTCACGGAGCCGCTGGCGGCGGCCTGCGAGATCCTCGAGCAGGTGAAGATTCCCTGCAGCTCGGAAGTGGCGGTACTGGGAGATGGCAAGCTCGGCCTGCTCATCGCCCAGGCGCTGCACGCCTACGGCTACCGGGTGCGCCTGTTCGGCCATCACGAGGAGAAACTGCGCATCGCGGCGGAGGCGGGGGTCCGGACGGAGATCGCCGGAGACTTGCCGCGCGCCGGGTTCGACTGGGTAGTGGAGGCCACCGGATCGCCGGAGGGGCTCAACCAGGCGGTCGGCATGGTGAGGCCGCGCGGCACGATCATCCTGAAATCGACCGTTCACGGCATGGCCGGTTTCGATACCGCGCCGGTGATCGTGAACGAAGTGACCCTGGTCGGTTCGCGCTGCGGGCGTTTCGAGCCGGCGCTGGAGTTGCTGGAGAAAGGCGTCATCAACACGCGCCCGATGATCGCCGGACGCCTGCCCCTGTCCCAGGCCCCGCAGGCTTTTGCGCTGGCCGCTCGCAAGGGCACCCTCAAAGTCCTCCTGCACGCCTGACGCGGCTCGCGTTCAACGCGCCCCATCGCCGCTCGTGGGCGCCCGCAGGTTATCCTCCGGCGCGCGGTCCACCAGGAGCAATAGCGGATCCACGCCGGCCCGCTCCGGCTGCCGGTCGAGGGTGAACGTGAACCGGTTGCGGCCCTCCTTCATTCGCACTCGCTCGCGGTACACACGGCTTCCCGACAGCGCCCCGATCTCGATCCAGTCGTCCACCGGCACGGGCTGCTCCGCGCCGCCGGCTCCCGCTTTGAACTTGCTCACCTCCACTTCCAGGTCGACGTCGTACTTCCCGTCCGGCCGCTTCACTGCCCGTGCTTCGACGGCCCGGTTGGAATACACGGTGATGTCGTCGAACAAGTCCCGCAGCAGGTACTTCCACTCGCCCGGCGTTTCTGAATCCAGCGCGTCCAGCAGCGCATACGAGCTGGGATACGGCGGTCCCGCGAAACCGTACCGCCCCAGCACCTTGCGCAGCGCGCGATTCACCGCCTCCTCTCCGATGGCCTCCTTGAGGCAGTACATGGCCAGGCTGCCCTTGTCGTCGTGAACGTACGCCTGCGCCGGATCCGCCCGCAGCAGCGGCTTCTCGGGCAGCGCGTCCCGGCCGCGCCCGCGCAGGTAGCGGTCCATCTCGTAGGCCATGACCTTGCGCATCATGTCCTGGCCATACTCCTTCTCCATCACCATCAGCGCCGTGTATTGAGCCAGTGTCTCGACCAGCAGCGCCCCGCCCTGCAGGCGCGCCGGCGCCACCTGGTGTCCCCACCACTGGTGCGCCGCCTCGTGCGCGGTGACGAACAGCACGTGGTCGATCTCGCCGGGCGTCCGGGCGGCGATGAACCCGATGCCTTCCGAATACGGGATTGTCCCGGGCAGCGCCTGGGCGAACACGGCCGCCCGCGGAAACTCCACGATGCGGATCTCCCGGTGCGGGTACGGCCCGAAGTTCGCCGAACCGTACTCCAGCGTGCGCCGCAGCCCGTGCAGCATGGCCGGCACGTTCCACGCATGCTCCGGGTGATGGTACACCTCCATCCGGATCCCCTTCCACGACTCCCGCGCCACGCGGTAGCGCCCGGAGAGAAACGCATAGGAGTCGATCGACGGCCGGTCCAGCCGGTAGTGGAAACAGCGGCGGCCGTTCTCCGTCCATTCGCGCAGCAGCCGCCCGGGCGCCACGGCGGTCTGGTCCGGCGCAGTGCAGAGGATCGCCTCAGCCTCCACCCACCCGGAATTGCGTCCGTTGTCCGCGCACGGGGGCCCGCACGCCCGCTGCGGCGGCGGCAGCGCCTCCCGCTCCGGCAGCCCGTGCGCGCGGCGGTCGTGCCCGGTCAGTTCCAGTTCCGGCAAGTAGCCGAGCCGCGGCGCCACCCGGTTGCTGAGGAAGGTGCCGTTGCCCGCCACTCCGGTCTCCGGAAGCTCGTTGGCGAAGCCGCGCGCCTCCGAGCGCACGGTATAGCGGAGCGTGAGCCTGCCCCCGGGTTCCAGCGGCGGGGAGAGCGTATAGATGCGGTAGTACACCCGCCGGTCGTCCCGCTTGAGGGTGCCGCGCTCCACTTCGATGCTGGTCTCGAAGTCCCGCGCGGTATTCAGATGGAGTTCTGAAATGGGACGGCCAGAGGCGTTCTCCAGCACCTGGCTGCCCTGAACGGCGGCCGCGCCGCGCTCGGGATACAAATCCACGCGGTAGCGCACGCTGCGCGCCTGCGGGCGCGGCAGGGCCGCGTACCGCTTGTACTTGCGCTCATACTCCGCCTGCCGGTTCTTGCGCTCCCCGTTTGTGACCGATTCGTGACGGATCCGGGTGTTGTAGTAGCACCACGCTCCCGTGGCCAGGAAGAGAGCAGCCGCTGCGGCAGTGGCGGTTCGCAGCGGCCCGCGCCACTCGCCCCGGGCCTCCCGGATCCTCCGGGCCGGCGAGGTCTCCCTGCCTCGCGGCCAGAGCAGCGCCGTCGCCGCCGCCGGCAGAGCCGCGAAGAGGCACCAGTACAGGGTGAACCATGCCAGCCCCGCAAGGTACGGGCCGTAGCCGTACAGGTCGGAATAGATGTACGAAGGCCGGCTGCCGAAACGCAGCAGGTGGCTCTCCACGCCGAACCCTGTCCACCCGAACTGGTTCCACACTGCCAGCATCAGGAACGCGAAGTATCCCGCGTACTTGTTGGGTGTCACCACCTGGCAGAAGAACGCCGCCGCGGCCGCGCATGCCGTCACCGGCAGATCCCAGAAGAAGACTTCGGAGAGATACAGCCCGGGCTGGAAGCGCGTGTGGCCGCGCGCCGCCTGCACGGCAATAGCCGCCAGCACACACACGGCTTCGATCAGGACCACGGCGCAGAGCAGCGCGGTGAACTTGGCCGCGAAAGGCAGCCGGCGGGAGACGGGAGTCGAGTCCTGGATTTCATCCCACCCCGCCTCGCGCTCCTTCCAGACCATGACGCCCGCGAAAAAGCCCACGATCACCAGCAAAAAGAGCTGCAGGTCGCCGCGCAGGATCTCGACCATCACGTAGGTCACCGGGCGGCTGGTGTTGCCCAAAAGTTCCCGCCCGGCGGAGAGCAGCTCCGGCAGCGTGCTCATCAGCGCGGCGGCCAGGAGCACCAGGAACACGGGCGATTGCAACAGGCCACGGAACTCGATGCGGACCAGGCTGCGGAATCGCGCGAGACCGGCCGCCCTGCCGCTGCTGGGGAGCGCTTGCGGCAGCGGATCCGCCTCCACCGCCTCCCTCTCCGCGGGTTCCTGCACGGGCCGCTTCCGGCCGGCGCGCTCCGCGAAGGAATAGCGCGCGCCGGCAATCGCGAATACCGCGGCCCCCGCGGCCATCCAAAGCAGGCGGTTCCACAGAAGCAGCCCCTGCGGAACCACCGCCAGCGTGTTCTTCTCCGCGAGGCTCCAGTAGCGCGTGGCGAAGCCGAAAGTGCGCACGCCGAACGGGTCCAGCAGTGCGGCCAGGGCCTGGTTCTCGAGGCGCGCGCCCACGGAATTCGAAACCACGTACGCGACCAGCAGCAGGAGGCCCGCCAGGAAGGACGCCACGCCGCTGCGCGTCAGGGCCGCGATCGGAAAAAGCACGGCGGCCGCGATCAGCGTGTTCGGGATGGCGAATGTCACGATGCCCCAGAAGTGCGCCTCCCAGCAGGTCGGGCCCCAGCGGGACGGGTCGTTCCATGGCATCCAGGTGGCCAGGATGTTGCCCAGGCTGACGCTCAGCAGAGGGATCACCGCGATCAGTCCAGCCCCCGCCCAGCGTCCCAGCAGGAACGGCCATTTCCGCAGGGGAGCGCTGAACACGATCTGATGCATGTTGGCGGTGTACTCGCGGGTGGCCGCGGCGGTGACGAAGGCCGTGGTCATGAGCAGGGTCAGCAGGCCAATGCGCGAGTAGAAGAAGCCGATCAGGAAGGGCGCGTTGCGATGAGTGCTCTCAAGCGGCTTCCAGACGCCCGAGGACGAGCCGGCGAAGATCAGGCCGGTCAGGATCGCAAGAAAGCACCACACCAGGCAGCCGCGCAGCCAGTACCGCACCTCGAACCGGAAGAAAGTCATGGCGTTTCCTCCTCAAGCGAGGCCCCGCACGCGGGTGAAGAACACGTCCTCCAGGTCCGGTTCCGCGGGTGCGAAACCATCGCCGGGCGGCTGCGGCTGGTGGATGCGCAGCAGCGGGCGGCCTCCCGAGAGTTTCGCGGAGATCAGCTTGTAGCGCTGCGCGTAGCCGGCGACCTCGCCTTTGGCCGCCGTCTTCTGCCAGACCGCGCCGCGCAGGCCGGCCACCGCCGCTTCCGGCGAACCTTCGTACAGCACGCGCCCGCGGTCCAGCAGCGCCATGTGGGCGCAGAGTCCCTTCACGTCGTCCACGATGTGGGTGGAGAGGATGACGACGACGTCCTCCCCGGTTTCCGCCAGCAGGTTGTAGAAGCGGTTGCGCTCGCCGGGGTCCAGCCCGGCCGTCGGCTCGTCCACGATGATGAGCTGCGGCTTTCCGATCAGCGCCTGGGCGATGCCGAAGCGCCGGCGCGTGCCGCCTGACAGAGCGGCCAGCGCCTTCCTGCGCACCTCCCACAGGTTGGCGCGGCGCAGCAGCGCCTCCACCAGGTCCTTGCGCTCCCCGCGCCGCGCGATCCCTTTGAGCGCGGCCAGGTGGTCCAGCATGGCCTCGACGCTGACGCGGGGATAGGCTCCGAAATCCTGGGGCAGGTAGCCAAGGACCTGGCGGACCTCGTGCTTCCGGCGGAGCATGTCGATGCCGCCCAGCCAGGCTTCGCCTTCATCGGCCTCCAGCAACGTCGCCAGGATTCGCATCAGCGTGCTCTTGCCGGCGCCGTTCGGCCCTAACAGGCCATACACGCCGGCGGGGATGGTGAGGGTGACTGCGTCGAGTGCCTTCCGCCCGCCGGCATAGGTCTTGGACAGACCGCGGATGGTGAGTTCCATTACAGTCCCTGCGGACCGTAATATCATCGCACGAGGGGACCTGGGGACTCCGGCTTCCTCCGCGTCACACCGCTTGGTTCCCGCTGCGCGCCCGCCACACCGCCTAACCGGCCAGTTTCTTCGCGATCTGCGTCACGTGCCGGCCCTGAAAGCGCGCGATGGCCAGTTCGTTCTCGCTCGGCAGGCGGGAGCCGTCGCCGCCCGCCAGCGTGGAGGCGCCGTAGGGCGATCCGCCCGTGATCTCCGCCATGTTCAGCAGGCGCGGTTCGGTGTAAGGTACACCTACGATGACCATGCCGTGATGCAGCAGGGTGCTGTGGAAGCTGGTGATGGTGGTTTCCTGGCCGCCGTGCTGCGTGGCCGTCGAGGTGAAGACGCTGCCCACCTTGCCCACCAGCGCGCCTTTGAGCCACAGCTGGCCGGTCTGGTCCAGAAAATTCCGCATCTGCGCGCACATGTTGCCGAACCGCGTGGGTGTGCCGAACAGGACGGCGTCGGCCTCCGGCAGCCGCTTCGGATCCGCCGGCGGGATGTGCGCGAAGGCCTCCCGCGCCGCCTTGGCTCCTGTTCGAACCAGGGCCTCCTCGGGCACCAGCTCGGCCACCTGGAAGAGACTCACTTCGGCGCCCTCCACTTCCCGCGCTCCTTCGGCCACGGCTTCCGCCATCCGGTAGATGTGCCCGTACATGCTGTAAAAGACAACGTGAACTTTCACGCTCACTGCCGTGTTCTCCCTTCGTGGATGATTCAGCGCAGAATGCCGCGCCGCTTCAGAAAATCGAAAATCTGCGGAAACACCTCGTCCAGCCGCTCTTGCGGAAAGCCGTGCCCGCCCCCGCGCATGCTGATCATCTCCGCGTCCGCTCCCGCCTCCCGGAGCTGCCTCGTCAGGGTGACGCCGTGCTCGTAGGGCACCGTCTGGTCGGCGTCGCCGTGAATCGTCAGCACGGCCGGCACGTCCTTGCGCACATAGGTGATGGGGGAGACGCGGTGAGCCAGTTCCAGACGCCCGGTCTGCTCGGGCAGCCAGGTGACGGCGTACTTGCGCATGTTCGGCCCGTCCAGCTGGTCGGCCACGTCGGTGATGCCGTAGAAGTTCACCACCGCCCGGACCTTTCCGGTCGGCCCCAGCCGCGCCGACTTGGACGCCAGGCCCACCATGAGCGAAAGGTGCCCGCCGGCCGAATCTCCGGTCACCACGATGCGTTTCCGGTCGACGTTGTACTTGCCCGCGTTCTTGTGGAACCAGTCGGCGGCCCTCAACACGTCGGACACCGCCGCCGGCGCCGCCGCGCTCCTGGCCAGCCGGTACTCCACGTTGGCCACCACGAAGCCTTGCGCGACATAGCGCAGGCAGGCCGGAATCCGCTGCTCCTTGGTTCCACCCACCCAGCCTCCGCCGTGGATCATGATCAGCCCGGGCCGCTTTTCCGTACCGGCGGCTTTCGGCGTCAGGATATCCAGCACGGTCTCCTTGTACTGGTCGTACGGAATGTTCGTCTCGACCGAGACCGTGTCCGGAATAGCGGGTGGAGTGGCGTCTCTGCGATCAATGGCGACCTGTGCCGCAAGCTGCAGCACCAGGGTCATCCCCGCGACACCCAGCTTCAGAAGGTTCATGTTCGACAGTATAGTAGAAGGAACATGCGAATTTGCCATCTTCTTATGGCCGCCGCCGTGATGCTGGCCGCTGGACGTGTGGCAGCGGACGGGCCGGGCGTCATCCTCAGCCGCCACGCGCCCTCCGATTTCACCCTCACCGCCGACCCGGAAAGCAAGCCCTGGAAGGGGGTCCCGGGAGTATTCGCCGGGAACGGGCCGACCGGCCAGCCGGTCCCCGGCCACCGCACCGAGATCCGCTCGCGCTGGACCGGCGACAACCTCTATCTCCTTTTCATTTGCCCCTACGAGCAGTTGCATCTGAAGCCCGATCCCTCCACCGCCACCGAAACCAACCAGTTGTGGAACTGGGACGTGGCCGAGGTCTTCGTCGGCTCCGACTTCAACAACATCAACAAGTACAAGGAATTCCAGGTGTCGCCGCAGGGCGAGTGGGTGGATCTGGATATCGACCGCGGCAATCCGCGCTCGACTGCCGGCTGGCGCTGGAACTCCAACTTCGAAGTCAAGGCGCGTCTGGACGAGGCCCGCAAGACCTGGTACGGCGAGATGCGAATCCCCATCGCCGGCATCGATCAGCGCAAACCCGAGCCGAACCTCGAAATGCGCATCAACTTCTATCGCCTGCAGGGCCCCGGACACACCCAGGTCGCCTGGCAGCCCACCGGCCAGAGGAGCCACCACGTTCCGGAGTCCTTCGGGCGCCTGCGGCTGGTGAAGTAGTCCCATGAGCCTGCGAATCTCGCACGTGGGGCTGCGCGGCGTGGTGGGTTCCGGCATGACCGCCGCGCACGTTCTGGACTTCGCTTCCGCCTTCGGCACGTTTCTGGATTCGCCCGGCCCGGTGGTGATCGCGCGCGACCCGCGGGCCAGCGGCGTCATGATCCGCCAGGGCGTGGTGGCGGCCCTGCTGGCCTGCGGCCGCGACATCATCGACCTGGGCATCACCTCCACCCCGGTGGTCCAGCATGCCATCCGGCGGTTGAATGCCGCCGGGGGCGTCTCCATCGGCGCCAGCCATAACGCGTCGGAATGGAACGCGCTGAAGTTCCTGGGCTACCAGGGCAGCTACCTCTCCACCGCCCAGGCCTCCGAGCTGCTCGATATCTACCACTTGAAGAAATTCGACTTCGTGGAGTGGAACCGCATCGGCAGGCTGCGCCAGGACGACCAGGCCCTGGACGCCTACCTGGACGAACTGGCGGCCCATTTCGACTTCCCCGCCCTGCGCGGCTTTCGCGTGGTGGTGGATTGCTGCAACGGCACCTCCTCGCTGATCCTGCGGCGCATGCAAGAGCGGTTCGGTTTCGACTTCATCCTCATCAACGAGAAGCTCCAGGGCGTGCAGTTCGCTCACGAACCCTCCACCAACCGCGCCATGGTCGAGCTGCAACTGGCGCCGCTGATCCGGCCGCTCAACGCCGCCGCGGGCTTCCTGTTCGACGTGGATTCGGACCGGGTGGCCATCGCCACGGACCTCGGCGAGGCCGTCTCCGAAGAGATGGTGCTGCCGCTGCTGGCCGACTACCTGTTGCCGCGCGGGCCGGGAAAGCTGATCATCACCAACCTCTCCACCACGGCTTTGATCGAAGAAGTGGCGGCGCGGCACGGAGGAAAAGTAATGCGCGTGCCGGTGGGGCGGCAGGCGACCATCGACGCGCTCTCCAGCCACCGCCCCGAGCAGATCGCCATCGCCGGCGAAGGCACCGGCGCGGTGATGATGCCGCAGTTCCGCTTCGTCTACGACGGCATCGCTTCCATGCTGGCGGTGCTTTCGATGATGCGCGAGCGGGGCCGCAAGCTCTCCGAGATCGTGGGCGAGTACCCCCGCTACTGCATCCTCAAGGGCCAGGAGCCGCTGGTCTCGCATCGCATCCCGGCGCTGCTGATGGAGCTGCGCGAGCGCTACCACACGGGGCGGGCCAACGTGGAGGACGGGCTGCGCGTGGACTGGCCGGACCGCTGGTTCCACGTGCGCGTCAGCCAGACCGAGCCGGCCGTGCGCATCATCTGCGAGCAGCGCGGATCGCCGCCCGTGCAGTTGTTCGAGAGCCTGTCCGAACAGGTAAGGAGCCTGGCCTGATGGCGCGAGAACATCTGCTCAAGATCGGCGTCTCCGGAATCCGCGGCGTGGTGGGCGAGTTCCTGACCCCCTCGCTGGCCTGCGCTTTCGCCCAGGCGTTCGGCACCTATGTGGGCGCGGGCCGCGTGGTGGTGGGGCGCGACACGCGCTCGAGCGGCGAGATGCTGCAGCACGCCGTCACCTGCGGGCTGCTGGCGGCGGGCTGTGAAGTGGTGGACGTGGGCATTCTGCCCACGCCGACCATACAGATCTACGTGGCCGCCACGCGCGCGCGCGGCGGGCTGGCGGTGACCGCCTCGCACAACCCCTCCGAGTACAACGCGCTGAAGATGTTCAACGCGCAGGGGCTGTTCTTCAATAACTACGAGCGCGGCGAGCTGATCGACCTCTATCACCAGAGCAACTTCCACCAGGCCTCCAACCAGGCTTTGCGGGGCGTGACCTGCGATTACACCAACCCGCGGCTGCTGCACATACGCCGCGTGCTGCAGCACGTGGATGCCGAGCGCATACGGCGCCGCCGCTTCCGCCTGGCGCTGGACGGCGTGAACGGCGCGGCCTCGGTGATGTCGCCCGGGTTCCTGCGCGACGACCTGGGATGCGAGGTCGAGGCCATTCACGTCGATCCGGCGATGCCCTTCCCCCGCGTGCCCGAGCCCCGTCCGGACACGCTCGGCGAACTGGCCGCGCTGGTCCGCTCCAGGGGGTGCGAAGCGGGCTTCGCCCACGACCCCGATGGCGACCGGCTGGCGGTGGTGGACGACCAGGGCCGCGTGCTGGACAACGACGACGTGCTGGCCCTGGTGGTGGACGCCGCGCTGCAGCGCCTGCCGGGCGACGTTGTGGTGAACCTCACCACCTCCTCGGTGATCGACGACGTGGCCGCCTCGCACGGGCGCAAGGTCTACCGCACCCCGGTTGGAGAGGCCAACGTGGTCGAGATGATGCAGGCAGTGCACGCGGCCATCGGCGGTGAGGGCTCCAACGGAGGGATCATCCTGCCCGCGGTGCATCTCTGCAGGGACAGCTACACCGGCATGGCGTTCCTGCTGGACCGCATGAGCGAGACGGGAAAGAGCGTCTCGGAACTGGCCTCGCGCCTGCCGGTCTATCATCGCAAGCTGGGCAAAGTGACCTACGAACACGGCAAGCTGGGAACCCTGATGCAGGCGCTGGAGGAGAGCTTTCCGGGCGCCGGGCTGGACCGCTCCGACGGGCTCAAGCTGACGCTGGACGGAGCCTGGATCCACGTGCGGGCCTCCAACACGGAGCCGCTGCTGCGGCTGGCGGCGGAAGCACGCTCCCCGGAGCGGGTCGAGGCCTTGTATGGGAGGGTTCTGAAGCTGCTGGAGGGATGAGGGGCCGCGCCGATCCGCAGCCCCCCGGGCGTGCTCATCAGTTGAACATCAACTTGGTGTTGGTGCCGCCCAGCCGGATCTCCTGCACCGTGTACTTGCCTTCGCCGGTGGCGTAGCGCACGGTGGTGGAGCGGAACCTTTCGCCGTTGTTCTCGACCTTCACCGCGCTCTCGACTTTCTGGGAGCCCTTGGAGATGACAACCTTCTCGCCATTCACATCCAGTTTGTAGTCGCCGGGCTTGAGCTCAGTGCCCGCGACGACGGAGGGCTGAAACAAAGTGATCGAGTAAGTCTTTGCGCTGGCGAAGGAAACGGCCAGGACCATAAATAGGAACATCAGCTTTTTCATCACATCATCTCCTTAACCGGTAGGTTTCGGTCTGGTAATTCGAAGGGCGGCCGGTGAGCCACCGGGAGCATTGCACCATAACAACCACGTGAACGTGGTGCCTGCAACCGTCCGCCCTCTTTCCGGTGCTATCCGGATACGCGCAAGGACCGCCCCGGGAGGCTCGCCCCGGCCGGCGGGGGGCGTGCTATTCCGTACCCTACGGGCTGTTGAGCAGGCGCTTCCAGTGCCGGTAGACCAGGGCTACGGGCAGGCCGACCACGTTGAAGTAGCAGCCCTCGATGCGCTCGATGAAACGGGAGCCGAGGCCCTGGATGGCGTACGCGCCGGCCTTGTCGGCCGGCTCGCCGCTGGCCACGTACGCTTCGATCTCGGCTGCGGTAAGAGAAGCGAACCAGACGCTGGTGACGGCCACATCGACGATCTCGGAGCGGCCCAGCAGGCAGACGCCGGTCACGACCTCATGGCGGCGCGCGCTGAGCAGGTCCAGCATGCGGCGGGCGTCGGATTCGTCTTCCGGTTTGCCGAGGATGTGCTCGTCGACGACCACGGCGGTATCGGCGCCGAGCACAATCTCGCCGGGCCGGCGGAGGGTGGCTTCGGCCTTCTCGCGCGCCAGGCGCATCACGTACTCGCGGGGCCCCTCGCCTTCCCTGGGATCTTCGTCCACGGGCTCGGGCAGGCGGACGGTGAAGGGGATGCCGGCGGTGCGCAGGATCTCGCTGCGGCGCGGCGATCGAGAGGCGAGGACGAGCATGCTACAATTATGCGTTCAAACCCCCATGGAACGCGCCAGCAGAACGCTCGGGAAACTGCGGTTTCCCGAGGATTCGGTATCCCTGGAAGCGCTCGCGCGGGCGGCCTGGCCGTCGGTGGTCGGCAAGATCATCGCCAGCCACACCCGGGCGAGCCGCATGGTTCGCTCGCGGCTGATCGTGGAAGTGGAAGACCAGGTCTGGCAGCGGCAGCTGACCCAGATGAGCAAGCACATCGCCAGCCGGATGAAGGACGCGCTGGGCGGGGCGGAGATCGACGAGGTGGAGTTCCGGGTGTCGATCCGCCGGCGGGAGCCGGGCCGGGCCACCAGCAGCACCACACAGGGCCGTGCGGAGGACGAAGCCGACCGGATCCCGGACCCGGTGATGCGGGGCATATACCTGCGGGCGCGCAGGAAGGCGATGGCGTGAAGATCACCGAAGAGGAAGTCCGCTACGTGGCCATGCTGGCCAACCTGGCTTTGCCGGAAGAAGAGATCCACCGTTTTCAGCGAGACCTGAACGAGATCCTGGACCACATGGACAAGCTGAACGAGTTGGACACCGGCGGCGTGGAGCCGATGGCCCAGGTTCTCTATGAGGCCGGGGAGACGGCCACCCTGCGGGAGGACTGCCCGCTGCCGCCCCTGAGCAACGCCGAGGCGCTCGCCAACGCCCCACAGCCGGGCGCCGGTTACTTCAAAGTTCCCAAGGTGATAGAACGCTGAGTTCATCCACAGCATGAATATTCCATCGCTCACCATCGGACGGGTCCGGGAGGGACTCGGGAAGAAGGAGTTCAGCGCCCGGGAACTGGCGGAGGAGGCGCTGCGCCACGCGGCGGAGGAGAACCCCAAGACCAACGCCTACCTGCACTTCTCGCCGGAGCGCGCGCTGGCGGCGGCGGCGCGGGTGGACGAGAAGCTTGCCCGGGGCGAGGACCCGGGGCCGCTGGCGGGGGTGCCTGTGGCGGTCAAGGACGTGATCGTCACGCGCGGGGTGAAGACCACCTGCGGCTCGCGGCTGCTGGCGGAATACGTTCCCCCGTACGACGCGACGGCCGTGATCCGGCTGGAGCAGGCCGGCGGGATCATTATCGGAAAGACGAACTGCGACGAGTTCGCCATGGGGTCGTCGAACGAGAACTCGGCTTTCGGCCCGGTGCGCAACCCGGTGGATCCGGAGCGAGTGCCGGGGGGCTCGAGCGGAGGGTCGGCCGCGGCGGTGGCTCAGGGCACGGCGGTGGTGGCGCTGGGCTCGGACACGGGCGGGTCGGTGCGCCAGCCGGCCTCGTTCTGCGGGGTGGTGGGGGTGACGCCCACCTACGGCCGGGTGTCGCGGTACGGGCTGGTGGCGTTCGCCAGCTCGCTGGACCATATCGGGCCTTTCTCGCGGACGGTGCGCGATTCGGCGGTTCTGCTGCGGGCGATCGCCGGAAGGGACCCGCTGGACTCGACCTCGGCGGCGGCGCCGGTGCCCGACTACGCGGGCCTGATGGACGGCGGGGTAAAGGGCCTGCGGGTGGGCGTGCCGCGGGAGTATCTCAAGGACCTGGCCAGCGAGACGGCCGGGCTGATCGAACGGGGCATCGAGGCGCTGCGCGGGCAGGGCTGCGAGATAAAGGAGATCAGCCTGCCTTCGACGGACTACTCGGTGGCCTGCTATTACATCATCGCGACGGCCGAGGCGAGCTCGAACCTGGCGCGGTACGACGGGGTACGGTACACCGGCCGCAGCGCGAACAGCGAGACGCTGAGCGAGATGTACCGCAACAGCCGCGGGGAGGGTTTCGGCCTGGAGTGCAAGCGCCGGATCATGCTGGGGACGTATGTGCTCAGTCATGGCTACTACGATGCGTACTACCTCAAGGCGCAGAAGGTGCGGGCGCTGATCGCGCGGGACTTCGCCGCCGCGTTCGAACAGGTGGACGCGATTGTGGGGCCGGTCTCTCCGTTCCCGGCGTTCAAGCTGGGAGAGAAGATCGACGACCCGCTGGAGATGTATCTCTCCGATATCTACACGCTGACGGGGAGCCTGGCGGGGATTCCGTGCATGAGCGTGCCCTGCGGGCGGACGGCGCAGGGCCTGCCGGTGGGCATGCAGATCATGACGAACCACTTCGACGAGGGCCGGATGTTCCGGCTGGCCGCGGCGGTGGAGGGTGGGGTCCCCCCGGTCACGCCCGGTGCAGCGCAGCCTCTTCCCTGAAAACCTGCTTGTCCCGCATACCGGGCCCGACCGGACAACGGGGGGGAATGCAACCGCTCCCTCTGGTCGCGGCTCGGAAGGTTGGTCGCGGCTCGGAAGGTTGGTCGCGGCTCGGAAGGTTGGTCGCGGCTCGGAAGGTTGGTCGCGGCTCGGAAGGCGGGGTTGAGCCGCGACCAGCGGGGAGCAGTCCGTCAGTTCTCGTCTCTGGTGTTGACCAGGTTGCCGTTTTCGTCCAGATGGGGCCAGGGTCCGGGGGCCGGCATCCAGGGCGTGGTGATGTAGTTGTCGAACTCGGGAGTGGGCTCGAAGTAGCCGGGGTAGCGCAGGTGTTCCTTGATGACCGGCTCGTTCAGTTCCACGCCCAGTCCGGGGGCGTCGGGAACGGCGACGTATCCGTTGTTGATGATGGGCTTCTCGCAGCCGGTGACGAGGTCCTGCCACCAGGGTATATCGGCGGCGTGGTGCTCGCAGGAGATGAAGTTGGAGAGCGTGGCGGCAATGTGAGCGGCGCCGATCTGGCCGATGGGCGAGCCGGGCTGGTGGATCACGGTGGGGACGCCGTGGGCGGCGGCGTAGTCGGCGATCAGCTTGATCTCGCGCATGCCGCCGCTGGCCACGTAGTCGGGGTGGATGATATCGACGGCTTCGTTGTCGATCAGGTCCTGAAAGCCCTCGCGCAGGCCGAATGACTGCTCGCCGGTGAGGATGGGCGTCGTAGTGGCGTTGCGCAGGATCCTGTACTCCTTCCAGGTGATCCAGGGGTCGGGCAGGAAGTCCTCGGCCCAGGCGAGATTGAGCGGCTCGAAGGCCCTGGCGTAGCGGATGCAGTCCTTGAGCGAGAGGCGGCCGAAGTGGTCGGCGGCGAGGGGGTACTCCTTGCCGACCAGGTCGCGGGCCGCGTGGACGTACTCGCACATGTACTTGAGGCCCTCGTCGGTGGCGGCGCCGCTGGCCGAATCGATGGCTCCCTTGCGATTGCGCAGCAGGCTGGTGTAGAGGTCCATCTTGATCATGGTGAAGCCGGCCTGCTTGCGGCGCAGGACCTTCTGGGCGTAGATCTTGGGGTCGACCGATCCGTGCGTGTCGCAGTAGATGCGGATGCGGTCGCGGAGCTTATCGCCGAGGAGCCGCCAGCACGGCACGCCGTACACTTTGCCGGCGATGTCATGCAGGGCGAAGTCGATAGCGCCGTAGCCGCTGTGCCAGAAGCCCTGGCCGGCGGAATTGCGCAGCCGGCGCAGGATGGCGCTGATCTCCAGCGGGTTGCGGCCGACGATAAAGGGCTTGAGCATCAGGGCGCTGCCCTTGAATCCCGCGGCGAAGACCTCGCCCAACCCGTAGACACCCTGGTTGGTGTCAATGCGGATGAGGGGGTAGTCGTAATTGGCCGCGATGGTGCAGGCGCGGATGTCGGTGATCTTGAGCTGGCTGGGAGCGGAGTTCCTGTTCAGGGGCATGGTGCGTCTGCCCTGAGCATTGGCGGGCTGGGCGAGCTTGAGCAGGGAGCCGGCCGCGGCCAGCCCGGCGGCCTGGCGTAGCACTC
The DNA here is from genome assembly GCA_020852755.1 of Bryobacterales bacterium. Lineage (GTDB taxonomy): Bacteria > Acidobacteriota > Terriglobia > Bryobacterales > Bryobacteraceae > JADZAF01. The sequence goes on along the minus strand of JADZAF010000189.1, from coordinate 10,675 downwards.
CCCTGCGGGTCACATCCTTCCTTGGTTGATTTGACACCGAATAGTGCTCCTTTTCGAATCGTGAATTTAAAACTCCAGCCGGAGGACGATGATGGAGTGGAAAGCACCGCCCATCCCGGAGAAGTTGCCCTCCTCGGCGGTGAACTTGCCAAACTGCTCCAACTGGCTCTGATTGAAACTCCAGTTCCGGCGCGGATACTGCACCGTCTTGAAAATGTCATTGATGTCCCAGCGCAGGGTGAAGGACGCCCGCTCGCGGAAGCGCCACTGCTTTCCGAGGGAGGCCTGCGGCCAGTACATGGCCGGCCCCTGGAAAGTGTTGCGGCCCAGGCTGCCGGGAGTGAAGGCCGCCGGGTAAGAAAAAGCGGAGGCCTTCAAGTACGGGTTCTGCGCGGCGGTGGGGAAACGGTTGGGCCCGATGTTCCAACCGGGCGTGACGGCGTCCTTGAACGATGAGACGGTGATGTTGGGACGCGCGGCCCCGGGCAGGTAGCGGTTGGGGCTGCCGCCGAACCCGACGGTATTGCGGTAGCCGCTCTGCCAGGTATTGCTCCAGGTGAGCTGCCAGCCTCCCAGGACGGCGTTGGAGACCCCGCCTTTGTTGAGGAACCTGCGTCCCGAACCGAAGGGCAGGTCATAGGTGGTGATGGTCACCACGCGGTGGGTAAGGTCGTAGCTGGCGGGCCCTTTTTCGAGGCGGCGGTTATAGAAGGTGATGCCGCTGGCGGCGTCCTCGCCGTCCACGTCGTCGAGCGCCTTCGACCAGGTGTAGAAGGCGTTGAGGTTGAGGCCGTGAGAGTAGCGCTTCTCGGTCCGGAAGGTGACGCCGTGATAGGAGCTGTGGCCGTAGTTGCTGTAGTGGCGCAGCTCGCCGAACTGGCGATAGGGCTTGTAGTTCTGGGTGGCGGTGTAGATCTGGTTGAGGACGGCGAGGTCGGTGGAGACGTTGAGCGGGATGGCGTTCATGTCCCAGCGGTTGAGCAGGCCCACGCCGGAGCTGCCCTGGTAGTTGGCCTCGGCCAGCCAGGTCTGGGTGAACTGCCACTGGAGGGCGCCGGACCACATCAGGATGTAGGGCATACGCATGTTCGGGTCAAACCACGAGGCGCGGCGTCCGCTATAGTTGGTTCCGACAAATGGGACCGTGCCGTCCGGATTGATAGTGTACTGAATCCTGGGCGGCCCCTCGGACAGGCGGAAGGCGATGCGGGGATCGCCGGGGGGCGACTGGACGTTGGCGCTGGCGAAGTACTCCTCGAACATGATGTTGGTGGCCGGGCTCATGATGTCGCTGGTGGCCATGCCGAGGCTGCCGCGGAAGGCCCAGTTCTTGGCGAAATTCCAGGCCATGCCCATACGCGGCTGGAAGTTGTTCAGGTCGCGCCGGGCCAGGGGGCCCTTGGGATGGGTGATGGCGCCTTTGAGGCCGGTGACCGGGTCGGTGGCGCCGGGGTCGAACTGGGCCTGCTGGCCGTACTTGGTGTTGTAGGGGGTTTCGTAGGTCCAGCGCAGGCCGAGGTTGAGGGTGAGGCCGCGGGCGACTTTCCAATCGTCCTGGAAGTAGATGCCGTGGGTCCACCAGCGCGGCAGCCAGGCGGCGCGGGTCTGGGTGAAGGAAGCGCTGGTGACGCTGCCCAACAGGAAGCCGGCGAAGGGGACGCCGGTGCGGGGGGTAAAGGGCATGTCGGTGCCGCCCATGTTGTAGGTGCCGGAGGCGCGGTCCTCGTCGCGGCGGTTGTAGCGGGAGCGAAGCACTTCCCAGCCCATCTTAAAGGTGTGCTGGCCGGAAACCCTGGTGAGATTTTCGGAGATGGTGAAGTCCTCGGCCACGGACTGCCAGAAACCGCCCATGAAGACGGTGTAGCCGGTGTTGGTGAATTCGGGAAACGTGTCAGGCAGGGTGTTGGGGATGCCGAGTTTCTGGGCCCATCCGCCCATGTAGGTGTCGGGGGAGCGCGAGGCGGTGTAGCGGTTCATGCCGAGGCGGAACTCGTTAATGGTGGTGGGGTTGATGGTGTAGGTATCGGAGAAAGCGATGTTATCCATGTCCTCGGGGTGAGGCTGGGCGTCGGGGATGAGGGAATCCCAGGCCAGGCGGGTATATTCGTAGCGCTTGGCGTAGTGGCGGTGCCGGTTGTGGGAGTAGCGGCCGAAGATCTTGTGAGCGGGGCTGATCTGGTGGTCGATCTTGAGATCCCAGCGGCTGCGGTAGGAGCGGTTGGTGGAATCGGCCACCAGGTTCTGGTGCGGGCCGGCGGAATCGTAGAAGCCGGGGGCGTTAGGCTCCTCGAAGGGCTGCTGGGCGAGGAAATTCCTGGCCACGGGGTCGAAGCGGGAGGGCGGGATCAGGTTGTTGGGGATGGGGTCGCGGATCCACTTGCCGTCCACCTGGCGCGTGCTGAGCGGGTCGAAGATGGGATAGGCCTTGCCGCCGAAACTGAGGTCGCCGTTGAGCATTTCGCGGCTGGGCGTGTCGTTGAGAGTGTTCTCGGTGGATTTCTCGTGGTGGCGCTGCCAGCCGAAGAAGAAGAAGGTTTTGTCGCGGCCGTTGTAGAGCCTGGGGAGCACGATGGGGCCGCCGACGGTGCCGGCCAGCTCGTGATAGCCGAAGGCGGCCTTGCTCTTGGCCACATCGAAGTAGGTGCGGTGGAGGAGCTTGCGGTTGAGATAGCGGTCCTCGGCGGAGCCGTGCAGGTCATTGGTGCCGCTCTTCATCACGGCGACGAGCATGCCGGAGGAGCCGCGGCCGTACTCGGCCGGGAGGCCGGTGGTGAGGACGCGGACCTCGGCGATGGCGTCGGTGGTGGTCTGGACGGTCCGGGTGTAGTGCGCGGGATCGCCCATGACGGGCTCCTTGGCGCTGACGCCATCGACCTGGTAGCCCATGGAGCGCTGGCGCTGGCCGATGGCGTTGAAGGTGTTCCAGCCGGTGTTGGCGACGCCGGGCATGTAGATCATGATGTTGAAGGTGCGCATCTGCTGGACGGGCAGGCGCATGACGACCTGGTTGCCGAGGCTGGCGCTGGAGAGGCTGGTTTCGGTTTCGAGCAGCGGAGCCGCGCCGGTGACGGTGACGGACTCGCTGACGGCGCCGACCTCGAGGTTGACGTCGATGCGGGGGCTCTCGCCGGCGCGCAGATCGAGGCCGGTGCGCGTATAGGGCCGGAATCCGGAGACTTCGACCTTGAGCTCGTACGAGCCGGGCGTCAGGTAGGGGAGGTAATAGCGCCCGACCTCATTGGTGACGCCGGACGAGATGAACTTCGTGGCGGTGTTGACGGCGGTTACCCTGGCATTAGCGACCGTGGCGCCGCTGGCGTCAAGGACGACGCCCTGGAGGGTGGCGGTGCGGAGGGCCTCCTGGGCGGTTAACAGCGAAAGCGTCGACAGGATCAGGACGACGGCCATACCGGCGGTACTGACGCTGCGAGGAGTATTTGCGAACATTTTCCACTCACCTCCTTGCGGATTTGTGCCTGCGCGCGAGCGTGCCGCGTGCATGAGTTGCCGGCTCCGTCCGGAGAGCAGCTTGGGCGGTGTGTCAGCGGGAGGGACGGAACCGCGGGGCGGCGGAAAAATCAGGCGAGGAGCGGATGCGGGTACGGCTTCAGCGGGCTCCGGGCTGCGACAGACTGCCATGCCACCCCCAAATGTTCCGAATAAGAATATCTGAAACGCCGATAGAGGGCAATCGAAAGCAAGGAAAATTCGAGGCGTACCGGCGATCAATTGCGGGGGCCCGGGCACCCGCAGGTGGGGGGATGGCGAAATGGCGTCGAATTTTGCGGAAAACGACGCCGGCGGCCTGGCGCTTTCGTTTCCAATTTCCGGTACTCCGTCAACGCCTTAGCAGGTGCCGTCCGAAGAAACCCTCCACCCTTCGTACATGGTCGAAGCGGCTCTTCTCGCTCGATATCCCATGCCCTTCCGCCGGGTAGAACATAACATCGAACGACCTTTTCCGCTATTTGTCCGTCGGGAGCCATTCGAGCAGGGATGGCCTGGATCTGTCGCATTGAATAGGCGGTCCGCCCGGGAAAGCGTCGTCGTGATCGTGGGCGAGCATGCGCGCTTTCCATCCGGGCTCCAGAAGGAAGTAAAGAGGCTGACGTCCGTGCGCCGCCGCCAGTTCCACCAGTGGAGCCGATTCTCTGCGCGCCAGGAAAGTCACGAAACGCCGGGGCCTATTCCTCCTGCAGTTACCGGGGAAAGCACTTTCCGAACGCCACCAGCAGCTTGAGCGGGCCATCGAGCCGGATCTTCCGCCAAAGGAGTGCCCAGATGGGGTTTACTTCCTTCCTCAGAAAGCGGATCCACGTTTGTGAGTCAGCGGTAACATGCAGATCGGGCCGGCCGATGTGCCCCTCCTCCACGCTGATTTTCCGGTCCTTGATCACGACGGTTGCCCGCCGCTGCTGATTGCCGGTGAAGGTGAAGTGGAAGGCGGCGTTCAATCCCGCCGATTTGCCCGGCTGGAAGAGGTGCTGCATGCCGTCAAGGAAAACCTCTATGGTGTTCGGCCGCAGGCTGTTGCCCACGTGCTTGATCTTTTTGTGGGGAAACCGTCTGGCGACATGCTCCTCGGCATCGGAGTTCCTGATGACGTAGATCGTCTCTTCCTTCTTTTGAAGCGGCCGCACGATTTCCTCGAGATGCGTCTTCCGATCAGCGAGGAACGGTCCAATGACGTCTTCTCCGGCCGGGCAGACCGCCAGACAGTACGCTGATTTATAGTTTGCCCCGTAGGACAGACTCTGCCACAGCGAGGCGGACTCCGCATCGCTGACTCGACCGCGGTAGTCCCGGGCGTTCCGGCTGTCGGCCACCTGCTCGACCCAATCGGTGAAGCCGCCCATGAACTCCCGGTAGTTATGGGTGTAGCAGGCCGAGAAGTCAAAGTCTCCTTCCGGCGAGATGGCCCCTACGGGACAGGCAGCCACGCACAGTTTGCATTCCAGACAAGGGTTGTAGCCGATCGGCTGGCTGGGCTGTGAGACCTCGGCATCCAACAAGATGGTGCCCAGCAGGATGAAATTGCCGAACTTCTCATGGATGACGTTGCGGTGAATGCCCATTTTTCCCAGCCCTGCCGCCACCGCGACCGGCTTGTGTGACACGACCCACACCTTGCCGGGGAACCGGTCCATCTCCATCGGGAAGCCCATGGCTGGGTTCATTGCCCGGATTCCCCGGTCTTCCAAAGCCTGAACCACGCTCCGGGCAATGCCATTGACCTCATCCCCGCCGCGGTGGAATTCGGAGTTGGAGCATGAGCGAGCGGCTGTCCGAATAGCCTCTCGATTCATGCGAACCACAAAGGAGATCAGTGTCTTCGTGTGGGAGAACGCCTTGAGGATGTCGTCGCGCTGAGGGTCCAAAGCGGGTCTGCCGATCTCGACAAATCCCACGTCGTCAGCGCCGGCATCGAGGACCAGTTGCCTCAGCCATCCGGCATCCAGCGGCTGATTCTCCGACGGAGCGGGGGAAGTTGTCTTGAGGCGAACCCGCCGCACGGTCGGGTGATCTTCAAGCTTCATGGCTGCCCTTTATTGCATATACAACTATATGGCCCGAAAAATCAGTGTGCGGCGGCCCCCTCCCTGATCCGCTTCATGGCCTGGTTCAACTGCTCCACGAACCCGCTCCCGAGAACCTTCCTGACCTGCCGCTGCGCCTCTCTCCAGGCGGGAAAGGCGGCTTCCAGGAGCTTGCGTCCCTGCGGCGTCAGGCGAAAAGGCTGCAAGCGGCCATCCTCGTCGGGCACAACTTCCAGCCAGCCGCGAGCCTTCATTCGTTCGACGTTGCGGCTGAGCGTCGAAACGTCGAGGTGCAGATGTTCGCAGACTGCCAGGGGGCGGGCCGTGCCCATCCTGGCGGCGGCGACCAGAATGTTCATCTGGCTCACCTTCAGGTCGAGCGGCCGCAGGGAGCCGTCGTAGATGTTGGTGATGACGCGATTCAGCATGCGCAGCCGCACGGCAACGCACTCGGCGGCGACCGTGTCGATCATGGCCTGCACATGCCCGGCTCCCATTCCACGAATCCTTACGTTCATTGTATATGCAATGATATGGCCGGTCAAGAGATCCGGGACGATCCGTTCAATTCGCACTGCTGCGGCGCGAGCACCCAGCCAGGCTCCGGGAACAGGCAGACGGAATGGCTGGTGCTGAGACTGTGCTGCCGCACGGGCGGCGCGAGGCGCCCTTGCCGCCTCAAGCGGAGTGCTCGATGCCGCGATGCACAGCCAGCCTTCGGCGGAAGTTCCGATAAAGCACTCCGGCGCAGAGAGCCCGGTCCCCGCCGATCATGGCGCTCTTTCCTCCCCGCCCCGCTTCCCGCCCCGCCCGCCTCGTTTGACGGCTCCCGAGAGCCGGTGATAGACTCCGCCGCATGACGCGCACCTATACTCGCCGCGCCGTTCTCGGCCAGAGCCTTGCGGTTCTGCCGGCCCTGGCCGCGGCACGACCCAAGGGAACGCTGGTGGATACGCACATCCATATTTTCTCGCCCGATCTCAAGCGGTTCCCCTACCACGCCAACGCAGTTTACCGGCCGCCCGCGCGGCCTTTGGAGGGCTACCTCGAGTTCGTAAAACAAGCCGGAATCGATCATACGGTTATCGTCCACGCAGAGCCCTACCAGGACGACCATCGCCTGCTGGAACACTGCTTCCGCCACGAACCTTCGCCGGGGTTCTTCAAGGGCACCTGCCTGTTTGACCCCATTGCGCCGGACACGCCTGCAAGGATGGAAGCGATCACCAGGAGCAACCCTGGGCGGATCGTGGCCCTTCGCATCCACGAGACCCACGAAAGGGGCACGCCGTCCAGCACGTCCGGAGCCATCCGCGACCGCGACCTGCGCGACCCCAGAATCAAGAACGTCTGGCGCAAAGCGCGAGAGCTGAAGCTCGCCATTCAGTTCCACTTCATTCCCTGCTATGCCCCGCAGATCTACGATCTCGCAGCCGAATTCCAGGACGTGCCGGTAATCCTCGATCATCTGGGCCGGCCAGGACAGGGAGCACCCGAAGAGTATCCGGGGGTCCTTCGTCTGGCAAAGCTGCCGCGCACCTACATCAAGCTCTGTGCCGTGTCCTCCGCTTCAAAGCAGAAGTTCCCCTATCGGGACGTCAAGCCGATCGTGCGGCGGGCTTTCGACGCGTTTGGTCCCGACCGTTTCATCTGGGGGGGCCTCGGCATGGACATGAAGGCGTTCGAACAGAGCGTCACCATGTTCGAGGAATTCTTCGACTTCACTTCGGAGGGCAACCGGGCCAAGATCCGGGGCCTGAATGCCATGAAGCTCTACGGTTTCAGGAATTGAGGACCTGCCCGGCAGAGCGCAACGGCTCTGCGGAACTCTTTGAGGGGAGCAATTCGAAGGGAGAAACGAGATGGATCTACGTAAAGCACTTGGTGTACTATGCCTGCTCGCCGCCGGCGCCCTGGCGGCATTCGGGCAGACCTACGGCGAAATCACAGGCACGGTAACGGACCCGTCCGGCGCGGCAGTAACCACCGGCACCGTGAAGGTCACCAACCAGGCGACCAACCAGGTTCGAACGGTTCCCCTGAACCAGGCGGGGAATTACACGATTCCATTCCTGGTGCCGGGCGTCTATAACGTCCAGGTTGAGATTCAGGGATTCAAGACGGCCGCCCGCCCGAACGTCGAGGTTCAGGTCGGCTCGGTAGTCCGAATCAACTTCGCTCTGGAAATCGGCGCCATCACCCAGACGATTGAAGTGAGCGGCGGCGCACCGCTTCTGGAGACCGAGAGCACCGCCGTAGGGACGGTGGTGGAAAACAAGCGTATCGTCGAATTGCCGCTCAACGGCCGGAACTACCTTCAACTCATCGCCCTCAGCCCCAACGTCACCCACGAGATGGGCGCCGGGGGCCAGGGCGATTCCCGCCAGGGCGGGGATCGAGCCAACCAGAACTATTCCATCGCCGGCCAGCGGCAGCAGTTCAATCACTTCACCCTGGACGGCGTGGAAAACACCGACGTCAACTTCAACACCTTCGTAGTGCGCCCCTCGGTCGACGCCTTGCAGGAGTTCAAGGTCCAGACTGGCGTATACTCAGCGGAGTTCGGGCGGGCTACCTCGCAGATCAATGCGACAACCAAACCGGGCGGAAACCAGTTTCACGGCACGGTCTTCGAGTTCCTGCGAAACGACAAGCTGGACGCCAAGGAATGGCGCAACGCAGGAGACAAGAACCCCTTCCGGCGCAATCAATACGGCTTCACGCTGGCCGGACGCCTGATACGGGACAAGCTCTTTTTCATGTCGAACTTCGAGGGTTTGAAGGACAGAAAAACCCTGCAGGGCATTACCAGCGTCGCCACCGACCGGATGCGAGCCGGGGACCTTTCCCAGCAATCGCGGCGGATCTTCGATCCGCTGACCCGAACCTACACGGTGGACGCAAACGGAGTGGAGCGAGCCGTCTCGGCGCTTCCGTTTCCGAACCAGACAATCCCCGAGTCCCGGTTTCATCCGATTGCCAGGAAGTTGCTGGGATTCTATCCGACGGCGACAACCAAAGGCGATAGCATACTGCGCAACTACATCCGCAACCGGCCCCGGCCGATCTCCTGGGAGCAGTTCACCGGCCGGATCGACTACAACGAAAGCAGCAACTCGAGCTGGTTCGGACGTCTCAGCTGGGGCGACGAGTACGTCGGGCAACTGGCGACTTTTCCGGAGCACGAAGGCCGCACTCTCACCAAGGTGTACCAGACACTGCTGTCCAACACCCGCACGTTCGGCCCCAGCATCGTGAACGAAGCCCGCTTCGGGTACAACAAGTTTCACAATGATCAGATCCTCAACTTTTACTCCGGGATCCGCGACGTTACCGCCGAGCTGGGAATTGGAGGGCTGACCTCACCCGACCCGGTCAGCTGGGGAACTCCGAATGTCTCTTTGCAGGAGGGCTTGTCGGGCTGGGGCGGCGATGCGACGGGCCCGTTCACCAATCGCAACCACGTCTTTCAGTTCCTGGACAACGTCTCCGTGGTGCGAGGCGCGCACTCCATCAAATTCGGGGGCGAAATCCGGCGGGATCGCTTCAACCAGGCCGGAAACGACCGTGTGCGCGGCACCGTGCAGTTCGGGCCGAAGGCGAGCTTCGATCCCGCGAACCGGAACAGCACCGGGCACTCGTTCGCCGATTTCCTGCTGGGAGAAGTGCAGAGAGCCACGCGGGCGGTGGGGACGGCGAACGCCATGCTGCGCGCGAGCTCGTTCGCCCTCTACCTGGAGGACACCTGGAAGATCACACCCCGGCTGACGATGAACTACGGGCTCCGCTATGAGAACTCGCCCCCCTGGTATGACAAGTACCGGGGCATTATGAACGTCCAGTTGTTCGGGTCTACCGCCGCCGTCCCAACCCCCATCCTGACCCGGCCGGGCAGCGGCGATTTTTACGACGGCTTGCCCTTCCGCTACCATGACGGGCTGCCGGTTCAGGCGGGCGATCAGTTCCTGGGCAGGGCGCTGGTCAACCGCGACGACAACGACTTCGCTCCGCGGCTGGGCTTCTCGTACAGCCCCAACAACCGTTGGGCCTTCCGCACCGGCGTGGGGGTTTTCTACTCGCAGGATACGGGCAACCCCCGTTTTGACATGGCAAGAAACCAGGCCGGCCGGGACGACGCGTTCTCCAACGAAGAGCGCCCCAGCTCCAATCTCTCCGCTCCCTGGCAGAACGCGACCCAGCAGTACAAGTGCGCCGACTGGAGCGGCGCCTGCCTGGGACCTCCCTACAGCTTTGGGAACATCGTGGAACGGCGCACGCCATACGTTTTCCAATGGGTGTTCAACGTGCAGCGGCAGCTGACCGAAAACCTCGCGCTGGAGCTGGGGTACCAGGGCAACGCCGGACACAAGCTCGAGCGGCTGCGTTCCTACGGCGACGCCCTGCCCCGGACCGGGCCCACGGACGGCAGGTCCATCGAGCAGCGCAGGATCTGGCCTGCCTACGCCCGGATCCAGGAAGTGGACGGCAGCGTGAACTCCAACTACAATGCGCTCAATGTCAAACTTCAACAGCGCTTTTCCAGAGGCCTGACCTACTTAGTCGGGTACACATGGTCCAAGGCGATTGACGGAGGGAGCGCAATCCGTACCAACTCGGGCGACCGTCTTTTCCCGGCGGACAACAACGACCTTGCGCGAGAGAGGTCTCTCTCTCAATTCCACACGGGCCGGAGACTGGTGACTTCCATCCTCTATGAACTGCCCTTTGGACCGGGCAAAGCAATGAGCAGCCGCTTTGCCGTCATCAATCACCTGGTCGGGGGCTGGCAGCTCGGCTCCGTGATGACTTTCTCGGACGGAACGCCCTACAACGTGGGCAGCCTTGGTGACAACATGAACATCGGCACCGAGGGCAACTATCCGCATGCCACCGGCATCAGCCCGATCCCGGAGAACCGAACCACGGAGAAGTTCTGGGAGAAGGCGGCCTTCGATCCACTGGCTGCCAATCTCACCTACACGTTCGGCAATGTGGGCCGCAACGTTTTGGTGTCGCCCGGATTGCGGCAGGTCGATTTTTCGGCCATGAAGAAGTTCCGCATACGGGAATCGCACTCTCTGGATTTCCGGTTCGAAGCCTTCAACTTCACCAACCATCCGAACTGGAATGCGCCTTCG
>JADZAF010000188.1 GCA_020852755.1 Bryobacterales bacterium | reverse complement strand
GCGGTGTTCGCCACCCGGGAACAGACCTCTCCGTTCGGCGCCGTCTTCCAGCAGGAACTGGGCGGTTTCTCCACCGGTGTCGAAGTGGCCGAGGTCTTCGAGGACACCCGGACGCCCGAGCGGCGCTACCTGCCCGGGCACCCCGATGCCGACGCCGGGGGCTACGTGGCCTTTCCCCGCATGAGCCCGGCCGAGGACATGGTGGACCTGCTGGGCGCGGCGCGCGGTTATCAGGCCAACGTGTCGGCCATGTCGGCGGTCAAGGACATGATCCAGAAGTCCATCGACCTGTTGCGGTGAGGATGAGAAATGACCGGACCGGTTACCGGAATCCGTTCCCCCATCCCGACCCAACCCGGGCCGCGCACCGGGGGCTCCGCGAACAGCGCCGGCTTCGAGCAGGCGCTCGGCAATGCCATACGCACCGTGGAGGGCTTCCAGCGCACCGCCGGGGAGAGCGTGGAGAAATTCCTGAGCGGGGAAAGCGAGGACCTGCACCGGGCCGTCATGGCCACGCAGCGCGCCGAACTGGCTCTGGAGCTGTTCTCCCAGGTGCGCAACAAGGTCGTGCAGGCCTACCAGGAAATCATGCGTATGCAGATGTAAGCGGCGGGCGGCTAAGCCAACATGAGCCAACTCCGTAAGCTCCTCTCCAGCCTCACACAGCGCCAGCGCATCAGCATCGCGCTGGCCGCGGTCGCGGTGGCGGCCGGGCTTTTCGCTCTGGCCCGCTGGAACCGTGAGCGCAATTTCAAGCCCCTGTTCACCTCCCTCTCGGCCGAGGATGCCGGCGCGGTCGTCACCCGTCTGCGCGAGTCGGGCGTCGAGTACCGGCTGGACGAAAGCGGCGGCACGGTGCGGGTGCCGGCCTCTCAGGTCGCCGAGACGCGGCTGGCTATGGCTACGGCCGGATTGCCCAAGAGCGGCCGCATCGGCTTCGAGTTGTTCGACAAAACCAACTTCGGCGCCAGCGATTTCGCGGAACAGGTCAACTACCGCCGGGCGCTGGAGGGCGAACTGGAACGTTCCATCATGGCCTTGAGCGAGGTGGAGACGGCCCGCGTGCACGTCACCCTTCCCAAGGACTCGGTGTTCCTCGAATCGCGCCAGGACGGCAAAGCCAGTGTCATGCTGCGGCTGCGCCCGGGCGCGCGGCTCTCCCCGGCCAGCGTTTCCGGCATCTGCCACCTGGTGGCCAGCGCGGCCGAGGGACTGGCCCCGGAAGCGGTAGCCGTGCTGGACATGAACGGCAGGCTGCTGGCGCGGCCCCGGCACGCCGCGGCCGAGGATGGATCCGAACCGTCGGAAGCCAACCTGGACTACCGCCAGAAACTGGAGCGCGACCTGGTTCTGAAGGTCAACTCCGCGCTGGAACCTTTGCTGGGGGCCGGGAAGTTCCGGGCGGGCGCGTCCGTCGATGTCGATTTCTCCCGCGGCGAGCAGAGCGAGGAGATCTACGATCCCACCCGGGCGGTCATGTTGACCTCGCAAAAAAGCGAGGACATCTCCGGAACCGCCGGGGCGGGAGGCGTTCCGGGAACCTCCTCCAACCTTCCGCGCCCGCCCGCGCGCGCGGCCGCGGGCGGGGGAGGCGTGACCCGCCGGACGGAGAACATCTCCTACCAGGCCGGCAAGACGGTCCGTCATACGCTGGTGGCCGCGGGGATGGTCAAGCGCATGTCGCTGGCCGTGCTGCTCGACCAGGAGGTGCAGTGGGAAGGAAGCGGGCCCGCGGCCCGCCGGGTTCTGAACCCTCCCACTCCCGAAAAGATCAAGGTCATCCGGGACCTGGTGGCGGCCGCTACCGGCTTTTCGGCGGACCGCGGCGACCAGTTGATCGTCGAGACTTTGCCCTTCGATTCGACCCTGCGGCAGGAACCGCCGGAAGGGCCGCGGCAACCCCCCGCTCCCTCGCCTCCGGCCGGGCCGTCCTGGCTCACGCGTTTTCCTCCGGCCGTGTGGATCGGCCTGGCCGCCGCCCTGGTTCTGTTGGCGGCCGGCGCCGTTGTGCTGTGGATGCTCAGGAAGAAGCGGCGGGGGAAGGCGGCTGTCCGGCTGCAGCCGGTCCTGCCCGCACGGAGCGAATTGCCTGCCGAGGCGCTGGAGGAGGGCGAAAGCGAGTTTGCCGAAAAGCTGGCTTCGCATGCCGCCGCCCAGCAGAAACTCGAAGCCGAGGCTCTCAAGGCGCTGAAACTGCCCGCGCCGCAGACCAAGAAGGGAGAGGTGCTGGCCAAGCATCTGCGCGAGGCGGCCACCAAGGATCCCGCCGCCACCGCCCAGCTGTTGCGGGCCTGGATCCACGAGGAAGGAGCCCGGGTGTGATTACCAACGTGCAGCAGGCCAAGACCATGATCCCCGGCGTGCAAAAGGCGGCCGTGCTCCTGGTCAGCCTTGGGGAACAGGCCAGCGCCGAGGTGTTGCGCCAGCTCGAGGACGAGGAAGTTCAACTGGTGAGCCGCGAGGTGGCCCGCCTCTCCGCCGTCAACTCCGAGCAGGCCGAGGCCGTGCTCGAGGAATTTCACCAGATGAGCGTGGCCCACGACTACGTGTTGAAGGGAGGCGTGGACTATGCGCGCAAGCTCCTGGTCAACGCGTACGGTCCCGAGCAGGCCCGCAGGATTCTGGACCGGCTGATGAAAAGCCTGGGCAGCGACGTCACCGGCTTCGACGCGCTGCAGAAAGCCGATCCCCAGCAGCTCGCCAAGTTCATTCACAGCGAGCATCCCCAGACCATCGCCCTGGTGCTTTCCCACCTGAATCCGACGCAGGCGGCCTCCCTGCTGATCTCGCTGCCCGCCGACATGCGGCCGGACGTGGCCCTTCGCATGGCCACGCTCGACCAGATCTCGCCTGAGATCATCTCCCGCATCGCGGTGGTGATCGAGCAGAAGCTCAAGGCCCTGGGGGAGTTCAGCCGCGAATCCTACGGCGGCGTGCGGGCGGTCTCGGAAGTGTTCAACCGCCTGGATTCCTCCACCAGCCAGGAGATCCTGGATCAGATCGAGCGGCAGGACCCGAACCTGGTCGAAACCATCCGCCACCTGATGTTCGTGTTCGAGGACATGCTGTTGATCGATTCCAACGGAATCAAGGAAGTGCTCTCCCGCGTCGACCGCAAGCTGCTGACGGTGGCGCTCAAGGGCACCAGCGACCAGTTGAAGAACCATTTCCTGGAATGCATGTCGCAGCGCGGCAGGGAGATGCTGGTCGAAGATATGGAGGCCCTGGGAGCGGTGAAGATCAAGGAAGTGGAGGGAGCGCAGCAGCAGATCATCGCCGTAGTGCGGAAGCTGGAAAGCGACGGGGTCCTCAGCTTGAAGGGCGCCGTGGGCGAGCAGTATGTCGTCTAGCCGCATCCTGGGGGGCCGGGAGGCCGGCGGCGCGCAGCCGCTCGCCTGGCGGCAGGCGCCGCCCGATCCGCGCCCCGCCGCCGGCAACCTGTACGCCGGGCAGGATGCAGCTTCCCGGGAGTCATCCCGGGAGGCGGACCGGCGTGAGCTGGAGGAGCAGGCCCGGGCGGCCTATCAGCGCGGGTTCCGGGAGGGGGAAGCGGCAGCCGCGCAAACGGCTGGGGCGCGGCTCCAGCCGGTGCTTGACCGCCTGGGGCAGACTATTCAAGACCTGGGCGGCTACCGGGCGCGCCTCCGCCGGGAAGCGGAAGCGGACCTGGTGCGGCTGGCGGTGGAAATCGCCCGGCGCATCCTGCGGCGCGAACTCAGCGTCGATCCGGAAGCCCTGCTGGGCGTCGTCAAAGCCGGCCTGGAACGAATGGCGGCCCGGGACAGCTGCCGCCTGCGGCTCCATCCCGGCCAGGTGGATGTCGTGCGCCGCTATCTGGCCGGCGGCGGGCACAACATCGAGGTCGCCGCCGATCCCGGCCTCGAGCCCGGCGCCGCCATCTTCGAATCCGAAGCTGGAACGATCGACGCGGGGATTGAAACCCAATTGAGCGAGATCGAGCGCGGCCTGGCCGACCTGGCCGGAGGCCGCGGCGCGGGAAGGCGATGAGCGACGACCGGATCGAACTGAGCCCCTACCTGAGCGGCCTGCGGCGCATCGATCCGGTCCGCATGACCGGAACGGTCACCGAGCTGGCCGGGCTGCTGATCGAATCCGCCGGGCCGCCCGCCGGGATGGGCGATTTTTGCGAAATCCTCTCGTCGGGCGGCCGTCCGGTAAGGACCCAGGTGGTCGGCTTCCGGAGCGGACGGGTGCTGTCCATGCCGCTCGAGGAAACCGGCGGCCTGCGCCTGGGCGATACCGTGATCGCGCGGCCGGAAGCGGCCCGGGTGGACGTAGGGCCGGCCCTGCTGGGCCGCGTGCTGGACGGCTTCGGCCGGCCCATGGATTCCCAACCCGCGCCGGCCTGCGAAACCGCCTATGACCTGTTCAGCGCGCCTCCCGGCCCCCTGGAAAGGGAACACATCACCGAGCCGCTGGTCACCGGCATACGGGCCATCGACGGGTTGCTGCCGTGCGGCAAGGGCCAGCGCATCGGATTGTTCGGCGGCAGCGGGGTAGGGAAGAGCACCCTGCTCGGTTCCATGTGCCGCAACAACTTCGCCGACGTCAGCGTGGTGGCGCTGATCGGCGAGCGGAACCGTGAAGTGCGCGCCTTCATCGAGCACGACCTGGGCGAAGAGGGCATGCGCCGCTCCGTGGTGGTGGCGGCCACCTCGGACCGCCCGGCGCTGCTGCGCGTCCGGGCCTGCTTCGTCGCCCTGGCGGTGGCCGAGTACTTCCGCGACCAGGGCGCGGACGTGCTGCTGGTGATGGATTCGGTCACCCGCCTGGCGATGGCCCAGCGCGAGATCGGCCTGGCGGCCGGGGAGCCGCCCAGCCAGAAAGGCTACACGCCCTCGGTGTTCAACCTGCTGCCCCGGATCTTCGAGCGCGCCGGCAGGTTCCGCAAAGGCTCCATCACCGGCTTCTTCACCGTCCTGGTGGAGGGGGACGATTTCAACGAGCCCATCGCGGACGCCGTCCGGGCCATTCTGGACGGGCACGTGGTCCTTTCCCGGGACCTGGCCGCCTCCGGGCACTACCCGGCCATCGACGTACTGAACTCGGTGAGCCGCTTGACTTCCCGGATAGCCCCGGACGAGCAGCAGTCGGCCGGGCGCAGGATCCGGGAGGCTCTGGCCACGTACCGCCGGGTCGAGGACCTGATCAACCTGGGCGCCTACGTTGCCGGGTCCAACCCGGGCGTCGATGCGGCGGTGGCGGCGCGGCCTGCTTTGAGCGAATTCCTGCGCCAGGAGCCGGCCGCCAAGGCGCGCCTGGAGGAAACGCTCGCTCGCATGGCGGAACTGGTCCTGCGCCTGCCGTCGTGAAAGCTTTCCACTTCAATCTGGACCGCGTGCGGGACTGGCGCGCCCGGCAACTGGAACTGGAGGAGTCGGCGCTCCGGCGGATGCTCGCCGAGCGAGCGGCTCTGGAAGCGCGGGCGGAGGGGCTGGAGCGGGAACGGGGGGAAGCAAGGCAGGCGGTCGCCGGAAGCGGTCCGGCCACGGGCCAGGACCTGGCCGCGCTGGATGCGTTCCTGCGCCACGCCGCCCTGGAAAAACGCCGCCTGGCGGAAGCGCGGGCCGCCTGCCTCCAGCGCATCGCCGTGCAGCAGGGACAGGTGCTTGCAGCGCGCCGCCGGGTCGAGGTGATCGAGCGGTTGCGGGAAAGACGCCGGGCCGAATGGCAAGCCGCCTCCGACCGCGAGCAGGAGAACCTGGCGGCCGACCTGTTTCTTGCCAAATGGAAGGGTGGCGCTTCCGCGGCCGCCCGCGGTTTTCGCGCGAATGCGGAAAGCAAACCCGGGGACTGACGAATCTGTCCGGCCCGGCAGCCCAGGCGTCCCTAGGAAATATTGTCTGCCTCGCCTTGGGGCCGGAAACGGGAGCCACCGCACACCGAGCCGCGGCCGCGGAGGGAGCGGTCTTGGGAACAACGCCGCGGAACACCCAACCTCTGGCGCGGCCCGGAAACGGCTTTCCCGTCCCCGGTCTTGCGGAGCGAGCCTCGCGGCAGGAACGCCGCCGCGTTACGCCGCCGTCCAGCCGCCGTCGATGGAGAGCACCTGGCCCTGCGCGTAGCCGGCTTCGTCCGAGCACACGTACAGCACCATGTAGGCGATCTCCTCCGGCTTGCCCAGGCGTCCGATGGGCTGGCGGGCATTCAGCTCCGCCCTCACCTTGTCCTTCTCGTGCTTGTGGTACTTCTCCAGGTAAGCCTCGACGAACGGCGTGGCCACCGTGCCCGGGCAGATGGCGTTCACCCGGAATTCCTTCGGGTAGTCCAGCGCCAGCTGCCGCGTCATCATCACCACGGCGCCCTTGGTGGCGCAATAGGCGTAGCGCCGCTTGACGCCCACCAGCCCGCCCACCGAAGCGATGTTCACGATGGAGCCGTGGGCCTCTTTGATCTTCGGCAGCGCGTGCTTGGTCATCAGGAAGACGCCTTCCACGTTGACCTTGAGGAGCCGCTGGAAATCCGCCAGTTCGGTCTCCTCGATGCTGCCCACGAGTCCGATGCCGGCGTTGTTGACCAGGATGTCCAGCCGGGCGATGCCCTCGAAGGCCCGCCTCACCGCGCCTTCGTCGGTAATATCGAGAATCATCGGGCAGGATCCCGGCAGTTCTTTAGAAAGTTCCTCGGCGCGCGCGCGGTCGATGTCGCAAATGATGACCGACGCGCCCGCGGCCGTGAGAACGCGCGAGGTGGCTTCGCCGATGCCGCTGGCGCCACCGGTCACCAGGGCGGTGCGCCCATCCAAACGAAAAGGAGTGCTCATAATCCGGAACTAGAAGTTATACTTTAGCGCGATCTGCATCTGGAAGGGCGATCCCGCGTTGGCGCCGCCCTTGTTCAGCCTGCCGTCGGGAAGCGTCAGGGTCCGGAAAGTCGAGAGCGGGCTCTGCCCGGTGCCCCAGCGGGAGCCGAGCGCGGTGGTCGAACTTTCGTTGGTCGAGACCGAGTAGCTCAGGTTGTCCCGGTTGACGAAATTGAACAGGTCGAAAGCCAGCGTGACCCAGTGCCGCTCGTTGATGTTGAAGCGCTTGGTCACCCGCATGTCCGGATAGAAGCGCCCCGTGTTGCGGAACGAATTGCGCGCCAGCATGCTGCCGTTGATGATCGGCCGGTCGGTGAACTGGGAGTCGCGGTTCGAATCCACGCCCGTGAAGGGGCTGAACGGCGTGCCGGAGTAAGCCGACAGAATGCCGGAGACCTGGAAGTTCCAGGGCAGGTCGTAGCTGCCGCTGAAGACCCAGCGGTGCCGGATGTCGATGCGGCTCCAGGAGTACTCCTGCTTCAGGTTGTACGCGTCCGCGTACGTAATTCCGGCGTAGTTGCGCTCGTTGGAATCGTCGTCGTGGTTGTAGGCCAGGGTGTAGGAACTCATGAACTGGTAGCGCCTGGCGAACCGCTTGTTCAGATAGAAGGTGTAGCCGTCGTAGTTGGCCCGGGCGCTGGACTGCTGGCTGCGCATGATGTTGAAGTTCGGGTTCGGCCGCGCCGAGACGTTGTAGATGGGCCGCTGTTGCGGCGGCGCCGAACTGTCGGCGCCGACCACCGGAGGGTTCAGGTTGACGTCCCGGATGCGCTCCAGGTGGACCGTGTTCACGTGCACCCAGTCGAAGCCTACGGCGAAACTCTGCCCGATCGCCTGTTCCACGCCCCCCGTGAAGGTGATGCTGCGCGGGTTGCGGAAATCCGGCGCGAAGAAGGAAACGTCGGGCTTCAGGCCGGCGATGCCGGCGGCGGTGAAGTACGAAGCGTTCTCCGCCTTGGATGTGTCGGGCACGAACGGGAAGACGAATTCCGGGTGGATGGTCTGGGCCTGCCGGATCTGGGTCGGGTTCAAGGTGAACGAAGAACCGACGCTGGAGTTGCCGTTCGAATTGAAGGCCTGGTTCAACAGCAGCATCGGAGTGCGCGCATAGAACATGCCGGTGGAGGCCCGCACCACCGTCTTGCCCTTGCCGAAGACATCCCAGCTCAAGCCCAGGCGGGGCTGCCACATGGTGGTGTTGGGAACTTCGGCCGATTCCGGAAGCAGCGGGTTGGGCTGGCCAGGTTGCGGGTTGAAGCCCGCCTCGTAGCGGAGACCGCCGGTCAGCGTCACCCGCCCGGAAACCCTCCAGGAGTCCTGCACGAAACCGGCGATGTCATGCTGCGACACCGCGAAGGCGCCCGTGCCGAAGAACGCCCGGAACTGGTCCGGAACCGCTCCCGGCGCCTTGTTCACGACGTTCAGGAAATTCTGGATGTTGTTGAAGATGTACACGCCACGCCAGTTCCCGCGGAACTGCTGCTTCACGAAGGAACGGTTCCAGTCGAAGCCCATCTTGAGGGTGTGCCCGCCCTTGATGTACGAGACGTTGTCCGCCACCTGGGTCCGGTAATCGTACATGGGAACCGGCAGGTAGGAGACGCCGCCGAAGTAGCAGCAGCCGGTGATCTGCACCTGCGGGCCCACCTTGGAGACGAAGTCCATGGCCTCGCCGTTGTTCACCCGGGGGCGTTCCTCGTAGGAATACTGGAAGCGGCCTTCGTTGAGCAGGCTGGGCGAGATCACCGTGTTCACGTTGAAGACCGCGGTGTGGGTGCGGTCGCGCTCGGTGCCGTTGTTTTCGATAACCCCGGTCTGCACTCCGGTGAAGGTCCCGTTTTCGGCATAGTTGCGGCTGTAGTTGTAACGGCCGGTCAGGCGGGTGCCGTCCGTCAACTGGTGGTCGATCTTGGCCAGGTAGGTGTGGACGTCGTTGGTGGACTTGAAGATCCCCTGCTTGGCCAGGTATTCCTGGGGCAGGCCCGCCGTGCTGTTGAACCGGATGGTGAGCGGCTGGTTCTGCGCCTGCTGGTCGTAGACGGTGAAGAAGAAGGTCTTGTCCTTGCGGATGGGGCCGCCCAGGCTGCCGCCGAACTGCTGCCGGGTGGGCGCCACCAGGTCGCCGAACGCGTCCCGGGGCGCGAATTCCTTGTGCCGCAGGAAGTAGAAGGCGCCGCCGTGAAACTGGTTGGTGCCCGAGCGGGTGATCACGTTGACCACGCCGCCCGTGGACCGGCCGAACTCGGGCGCGAAACCCGCCCGCACTACCTGGAACTCGCGAATGGCTTCCTGGCTCACCACGTAGGCGTCGTTGGTTCGCTCGCCGCCCCGCTGGCCGCCGAAGAACGGCTGGTTGAAGTCCGCGCCGTCGATGTTGATGTTGTTGTTCACGCCCCGCTGGCCCGCGAAGGAGATCTGTCTCCGCTCCGGCTCCTGGGCCACGCCGGGGGTGAGGAAGGCCAGGTCCAGGAAGCGCCGCCCGTTCAAGGGCAGGCTTTCCACCGAACGCAGGTTCACCAGGGTGCTGGCCTCCGTGCGGGAAGTCTCCACGATGGGCGCTTCCTCGCTGATGGTGATGGTTTCTCCCGTCGCCGCGACACTGAGAGTCAGGTTGGCGAGCAGCGTCTGGCCCAGCGTCAGGTTGTACCCCTTGGCCACGCCGGTCGCAAATCCGGCGGCGCTCACCGTGATCTCGTAGCCGCCGACTTCCAGCAGCGGGGCCGTGTAGCGGCCCTGCTCGTCCGTGGCGACGGTGCGCTGGACGCCGGTTTCAACCGCCTTCAGGACCACCCGGGCGTTCGGAATGACCGCGCCCGAGGGGTCGGAAATGGTGCCTTGAATCGTGCCTGTGGTGATCTGGGACTGGCCCCAGAGGGCGCCACCGGCGCACAGAACTGCCAGCAGAGCAAAGCTTCGGGTTTTCATACGGGTTGCGGAAACGTGCTTTTTCTAACTACTCAGCATAGCAGGCTACCATGAAAATTTGATGACAGGCGGAAAGCAATCCGGCAAGCCTGCTCCCGGCGGGGTGGTGCTATAATTTTCGCCGGTTACCGGATTTTCATCTCAATGCGCCTGGCGGTTTCAGGAGAACCTTATGAGCAAACGCAGTTCGATCGGATCGTGGGCTTATACCATTGGCCCTTATGCGTCCTCTCCCATCGATTTCGACACGGTGTGCGACAAGCTGAAAGCCCTCGGATTCGACGGCGTGGAACTGGGCGCCTTCCCCCCGCACCCCAACCCCGGCAATCCTGGCGGCCCGGATGACCAGTGGCCGGGCGCCATGCCTGGCAAGACGGAGCGCCAGGAGTTGCGCGCCCGGCTGGCCGAAAAGGGATTGGGCCTGAGCGGCATGGCCGCCAACCTGTGGGGCGAGAAACTGATCAACACCGACGACCAGAGCAAGTACATCCAGGAATTCCGCAAGAACTCGGAATTCGCCCGCGACCTGGGCATCCAGGGCATCCGGGTGGATTGCGTGCAGCCGCCCACGATCCATCGCGAGATCGAGTACTGCACGGCCCTGGACCGGGTGGTGAGAACCTGGAAGACCTGCTGCGACATCGCGGCGGATCACGGGCAGTACGTCACCTGGGAGATCGAACCCGGTTTCGCCTTCAACAAGCCGAGCGATGCGATCCGGGTCCACGATGCCGTGGATAAGGCCAATTTCGGCATCCAGTACGACACCTGCCACGGACAGATGGTGGGGGTCAACGGCGCCCGCCAGGAGGGGGAGAAGGAAGTGTTTTCCACCCAGGTGGAGTACATCCGCTTCCTCAGCGGCCGGATCAATCACATTCACCTGATCGATTCCGACAACACCTGCCACAAAGACGCCGGGGGCAATGACGAAACCTCCACCCACTTCCCCTTCGGCAAGGGCGTGCTGAACTTCGACGAGATCATGCCGGAACTGGTCAAGGCCGCCCGGACGCCCCACGACTGGTGGACCATCGACCTCTGTTACTGGCCGGACGCCTGGGAGGCCACCGCGCAGTCCAAGGCGTTCCTGGACCGTCTGATCGTCAAGTACGGATAAAGAACACGGGAGAACGAAATGGCGAAAGAACTTCGAGTGGCACTCATCGGGTGCGGGTTCATGGGACGCACCCATTCCAACGCGTACCGGCGGCTGAACAACTTCTTCCCGGTCGAACACCGCGCGGTGCTGAAGGTCATCTGCGACGTGAATGCGGCCAAGGCCAGGACCTACCAGGATACCTGGGGGTACGAGCGCCTGGAAACCGACTGGACCCGGCTGCTGAACGCGGACGACGTCGACCTGATCGACATCTGCGTGCCCAACCGCTACCACCGCGAGATCGCCGTCGCGGCGGCGCGCGCCGGGAAGATGGTTTGCTGCGAGAAGCCGCTGGCGATGAACGTGGCCGAGGCCGAGGAGATGGTGAAGGCGGTCGAGGAAGCCGGCGTGCCGAACATGATCTGGTTCAACTACCGGCGCGTTCCGGCCATCTCGCTGGCCAGGCAGATCGTGGAGGAAGGCCGCATCGGACGGCCGTTCCACTACCGGGCCCTGTACCTGCAGGACTACACGATTTCGGAAGACGTGCCCCAGGGCGGCGATGCCCTATGGCGGCTGGATGCGAAGGTGGCCGGGTCGGGAGTCACCGGCGATCTGCTGGCCCACTCCATCGATACCGCCATGTGGCTGAACGGGCCGATCACCCGCGTGGCGGCCCGGACCGAAACCTTCATCAAGGAGCGCCGGCATGTCGAGACCGGCAGGAGGGAGCCGGTGACCATCGACGACGCCTGCATGTTCCTGGCGGAGTTCGCCAACGGCTCGCTGGGAACCTTCGAGTCCACCCGTTATGCGCGCGGGCGCAAGAACTACAACACCTTCGAACTGAACGGAGCCGACGGGAGCGTTTTCTTTGACCTGGAGGAGCCGGAGTACCTGCAGTTCTTCGAGTACAAGCAGCTGCAATCCGGCAAGAAGACCGAGTCGCACCTGACCGGCTGGCGCAAGATCCACACCACCAATTCCGAGCACCCCTACATGAACCGCTACTGGGTACCCGGCACGACTATCGGTTACGAGCACACCTTCCTGAATGCCCTGGGCGATTTCGTGATGGCGCTCGAAGCCGGCGCCTGCGCACAGCCCGACTTCCGCGCGGGACTGCAGACTCAGAAAGTGTGCGATGCCGTGCTGGAATCGGCCCGCAGCGGCCTCTGGCTGGAAACCGGCGTGGCGTAGGAGAGCACGCCGGGGAAGAGCGTACATTTGAACCGCTCCCTCCGGTCGCGGCTCGGAAGTAGTGCGGGCTGCCGGCGCTACTGGCGCCGCCCGCCGCCGCGGCCGGATTCCCTCGATACCGGGGCCGATGCCGCGCCCGAGGCTGCCGTAGTCGGAGCCGTCCGCGAAGGCGCGGTAGCGGCAATCGTTCCCGAATAGCCCGCCGGAGTGCGCGGCATGGTCCGGTAGCCAAGGTCGGCGTTATACCGGCCGCCGCCGTCGAAGCCCCTCGAAAAGACCGGCGGGTTGTAGACCATGTACACCGCCCCGGGGCTCCAGTAGCGGTAGCCGTACGGACTGTAGAAGCTGCCGGAGTACGGGATGAAGGTCCACATCTGGAAGTAGGGGTTCCAGCCCCACAGGCTGCTGGTCCAGTTGCGTCCGGAATCCGACATCATCTTGGCCGCTGAAATATTGGCGAGCGAGATATACTCGGCCCGCCGCAGGCTCCAGCGCGCAAAGGCGTCGCCCACCTTGGGGTCGAACTTCTCGACCGCCATCTCCCCTTCCACGTGCAGCATCCGGCCCTCTTTCAGGACCAGCGCCTTGCCCCCCGCCTCGACCCCGGCCTCGCCGTCCAGCACCCGGAACAGCGGCGGCTCCGAGTCCAGCCGGTAAAGACCCGCCTTGCGCGGGCGGATCACCGAGTCGCCGAAGTGGATGGTTACGGAGTTTTCCTTCAGGGCGTCGGCGGACTCGATCAGCACCGAACCGGAGAGAAACTCGACCCGGCTGTCGGTCAGCCGCGTGCTCACCATCCGGATGGCGCTGTTCTCCGCCATGCGCAGGAACACCCCGGGGGTCAGCAGAACCTCGGCGCGCCCTTCCTCGGTGCGCAGTTCCTGGTTCTCCTTGATCTGGGGAAACTGGGCCGGGCGGCTCTCCAGGGGCTTGCCCGCCAGCAGGACCTTGCCCTCGGTGTAGTGCACCAGGCCCGAGTTCGCGGAAATCACGTTCTGGGCCCACAGGCAGGATCCCAGGATTGCCATCGCGAATCCGGCGCCGACCAGCGGTCTCATAGTGGCCTCCCTTCCTGATGGTGACCGCTCTTGTGACGTCTGTCAATGCCGCCCGGTTTCAGAAGCCGGCCTAGAGCCGCACGATCTGGCTTCCGTCCAACCCTTTGAGCGCGTTGCGCGTATCCACGATCAGCCGGGCCTTCTCCAGGATGGCAGGGTAGTCGAAGGCGGAGTGGTCGGTGACGATCACGGCGCAGTCGGCCCCGGCCACCCCTTCCAGGGCGTCCTGGGAGCATAGCTGCAGGCCGTCCAGCTTCAGGACCGGCACGTGCGGATCGGTGTAGCTGATCACGGCGCCGCGCCTCTGCAGCATGAGGATAATGTCCAGGGCCGGCGACTCCCGCACGTCGTCGATGTTTTTCTTGTAGGCCACGCCCAGGATGTGGATCCGGGAGCCCTTGACCGGCTTGGAATGGTCGTTCAGCGCGTTCTGGATCTTGTCGACCGCGAAATGAGGCATCTGGCCGTTGATGTGCCCGGCCAGCTCGATGAAACGGGCCTCGATCCCTGCCTGTTTGGTCTTCCACGACAGGTAGAACGGATCGATCGGGATGCAGTGCCCGCCCAGCCCGGGACCCGGGTAGAAAGGCATGAAACCGAACGGCTTGCTGGCCGCCGCCTCGATCACCTCCCAGACGTTGATGCTCATCCGGTCGCACATCAGGGCGATCTCGTTCACCAGCCCGATGTTGATCATGCGGAAGGTGTTCTCCAGCAGTTTCACCATCTCGGCCACCCGCGTGCCGCTCACCGGAATCACCGTCTCGATGGCCTGCGAGTAGAGTAAGGCGGCGGCCTCCGTGCACGCCGGGGTGATGCCGCCGACCACTTTTGGAATGTTGGCGGTCTGATAGCGCGGGTTGCCCGGGTCGACCCGCTCGGGCGAGAAGCAGAGGAAGAAATCCGTCCCCACCTTAAGACCGGATTTCTCCAGCATCGGCAGGACGACTTCCTCCGTGGTGCCCGGGTAGGTGGTGGATTCCAGGATCACCAGCATGCCGGGATGAAAATGCTGCGCGATGTCCTGGCAGGCCGAGACGATATAGCTCATGTCCGGGTCCTTGGTCTTGCGCAGCGGCGTGGGGACGCAGATGTTGATGGTGTCCAGTTCGCTGATGGCGGAAAAATCGGTGGTGGCGCGCAGCCGGCCCTCATTCACCAGGGGCGCCAGGGTCCGGTCGGCGATATCGCCGACGTACGACGAACCCGCGTTGACCTTCGCCACCTTCCCGTCGCTGACGTCGATTCCGGTTACCGGGAAGCCGGCCTTGGCGAATTCGACAGCCAGGGGAAGCCCCACATACCCCAGGCCGACGACTCCCAACCGGGCGGTGCGGGCCTGGATCTTCTGCTTGAGCGTGTCGGAAGTGGACGCAGTACGAGCCTCTGAAGCTTGCATTAGTTCCCCAAGTCTCTCACAGGTAGAACTCGCCGCCCGCCACGATGGCGGCCGGGCCGGTGAGAAAAATCTCATCCTCCCAGCGGAGGTCGAGCGAACCGGCGGGGGTCAGCACCCGCACCGGACTGGCGGCCAGTTTCCGTAAGATAGCCGACGCAGCGGCGCCCGTTGAGCCGGTTCCGGAACTCATAGTCTCCCCGGCGCCGCGCTCGTAGAAGCGCGCCTCCAGCGTATGTTCGTCCACCACGCGCACGAACGACACGTTGGTCCGTCTGGGGAAGTGCCGGTGCCCCTCGATCTCGCGGCCGGCGCTTCTCCAGTCGAAGTCGAAGTCCTCCACGAACACGGCGCACTGCGGGTTGCCCACGTCCAGAATGGTCACCTCCCGAGGGCCGGAGGAAAGCTCCAGGAGCGAGCGGAGATCGGCCGGCTGCCACCGCGGCCGGCCCATGTTCATCTCGAACAGGAAATTGAGTTCCTGCCGGCGCAGCAGCCGCAGTTCCTTGATTCCGGCCGCGGTCCGGATCCGCACTTCGTCACGCGCCAGCCCGGCGTCCACCAGGAACGCCGCCGCGCAGCGCGTGCCGTTGCCCGAGAGTTCCGCCTCGCTGCCGTCGGAATTGAACAGGCGTATGCTGCCATGGCAGGCACTTCCGGCGTTGGCCGCCGGTGAAACCAGGAGCCAGCCGTCGGCGCCCACGCCCGTGCGGCGGTCGCACATCGCCCGGGCCGCCTCTGCAAGATCGGGTACGCGGGCATCGGCCGCCCAGGTCAGCAGGAAGTCGTTGGAGTCACCGTGTGCTTTCGTAAACGGAATTCGCATCTGGTTTCCTGAGCGTGCGGCGCCGGTAGATTTCGATCACCGGAGCTCCTTTCACTATGATGGTTTCCACCCGGTCGAAGAAGGGACCCCGTTTCCCCGCCCGGAGAATGGCGCTCTGCACCGGATCCCCGCCGGTGGCTACGGCCCATTCTTCCCACAGGAACAAGTCGGGACGCCTCACCGTGGCCTCCCATTGCGGCATGTTATCGCCAGTCAGCGTTTGGCGCAACGGAATGCCGGCCGCGGCGAAAATGCCGGTCATGTCGCCGAACGACGTCAGGACCCCGGCGCCGGGCCGGTAGCGCGGCTGAAGATAGGCGGCCGTCCGCCGGGTCCACTCGCGGCGGGCCTCGGAATTCACACTCGATTCCTTCCAGGTGACCCAGCGTTCGGGGTCTGGTTCGAGCAGCCAGGGAGCGGCCGCGATCAGAACAAGACCGCAGGCCGCGGCGCCCCTCAGGCGGGTGGGGAAGAGGGCCGCCAGGGCGCCTCCGGCCAGCGCCAGCAAGGGCAGCAGCGCCAGGCCGTAGCGGGTGTTGTAGTAACTGTTCGGCCAGAGGTGCGGGACGAATATGGGTGTTCCCGCCGAATGCAGGCTCCAGACGTAGAACACGCCGGGCAGAGCCAGCAGCAAAACCGGCCATCGCGCCCGCTTCCAGAGCGCGGCCGGAATGCCCAGCGCTCCAATCCAGTAGAGCGGCCATCCCGCGCAGAGCACGGCCGCCGCGCGGAAGTACCGCCAGGCTTCCGGCCAGTTCCCGAAGCCGGGATAGCGGATCTCGCCCTGGATGGCCCGCGCCGAGTAGGGGCCCCGGTAGAACTCCAGGACATCGCCGAAATACCACCAGTTGTGCGCCAGCCAGAGCAAGGGGCCGAGGGCCGCGATCGCGGCGAAAAGCACGGCCGAAAGCAGCTTGCCGCGCTTGGCCGTGAAAAAGAACCACAGGGTGGCGAAGGGCAGGACGAACCAGCCCTCATAGCGGGTGAGCGTTCCGGCCAGCGCCGCCGCGCCGCCCGCCGCCGCCCAAAGGCGCGACGGGCTCTCCCGAAACCGGACGCCGGCCCAGACCAGGCCCAGGAACGCGGCCAGGAACACCGGCTCGGTCATGGGCGTGGCTTGCAGATACAGCAGGTTCGGGTTCAGGGCGAGCAGGCCCGCCGCCGCCCAGCCCGCCGCCTCCGAAGCGAACAGGCGCCGGGCCGCCCCGAACAGGAACATGCCGGCGGCGACGAAGCAGGCTCCGGAAACCAGCGAGCCGGCCAGCCCCGTCCGCCACAGAAAATCGTTGCCCACCAGGGGCAGCACGAGAAGGTGCGGCAGCGGCAGCCACACGGTCCCGATCTGGTTCCAGCCCGGCGTGCGCGAATCGATCACCCGGCGGGCGATGTTCACGTGCGCCTGGGCGTCGCCGTAATAGAGCACCGAGCCGTGGTTGTGGAACCAGAGGATGGAGGAGGCGCTGGCGATGGCAAGCAGCAGGCAGCAGACCAGCCGCGGGTCGAGGCGCGGCAATCCGGGCCGGGGCATCGTCAGAACGCGGTGGCCCGGCGGAATTCGTCGAACCTCGCGTCGATCTCCGCCCGGGTGAGAGTCCGGAAGCGGTCCACACCGAATTTCTCGCAGCAGAAGCTGCCCATCACGGAACCGTAGATCACGGCCCGGCGGAGGACTTCCGAGCACAGGCCGTCGTCTTCCGGTGTGGCATTCTGCGAAGCCAGGTAGCCGGTAAAGCCGCCGGCGAAGCAATCGCCCGCGCCGGTGGGGTCGAAGACGTCTTCCAGCAGGTAGCCGGGCACCATGAAATAGCCCTCGCGGCGGAAGAGCAGGGCGCCGTACTCGCCGCGCTTGATCACCAGGGTGCCGGGTCCCATCTCCAGGATGCGGGCCGCCGCCCGGCGCAGGTTGGAGCAACCGGCCAGCATGCGCGCTTCGCTGTCGTTGATCAGCAGGAAGTTCCAGTCGCGGATGGTTTCCAGCAGCTCTTCCCGGTAGTCGCCGATCCAGTAGTTCATGGTGTCGCCGCCGGCGAAGCGCAGGTTGGACATCTGGGCGCGCACGCTGCGCTGCAGCGCGGGCTGGATGTTGCCCAACATCAGGTAGGGCTGGCCGCGGTAGGATTCCGGCAGCTTCGGGTCGAAGCCGGCGAACACGTTCAGGTCGGTCTGCAGCGTCGTGCGGTCGTTCATGTCGTCGGAGTAGACCCCGGCCCAGTAGAAGGTCTTGCCCGGCACGCGCTCCAGGCCCTCCAGGCCGATGCCCCGCGACTGCAGGAAATCGAGATCCTCGCGCGCGAAATCGTCGCCCACCACCGCGACCACCTTGACCGGCGCGAAATAGCTGGCGGCCAGCGCGATGTAGGTGCAGGCCCCGCCGAGCATACGCTCCACCTTGCCGTGCGGCGTCTCCACGCCGTCATACGCCACCGATCCCACTACCACCAGGCACATAGGTTCGATTGTAGAGGAAATGGCAGGAGAGAGGGGATTTGCGGCGCCGGGCGGCTGGGGGCTCCGTCGTTGAAGGTCGGGAACGCGTTGAGCGCCTTCCTCCTGCCGGCTATTACCGGACCTGGTTTCGGAGGGCCGGCCGGAGCCGCCGCCGGCCGTTTCCCCGGTACCCCGCGCATACCGGGGCGGCGGCGCTTGTGATACCATGGAACAAATCAAGGGCCTGTGGCGCAGTTGGGAGCGCGCTTCCATGGCATGGAAGAGGTCGAGGGTTCGAATCCCTCCAGGTCCACCAAACCTTTCAAACACTTACGCACTCCCCTCCAACCACAACCCACTCGCGGAGTCCATTTGGAGTCCAAATCCCATGGGCAGGTTGGGCAACGTTGGCTCGAACCATGCCCCCCATGCGAACTCGCTCGATTCCAGGGGCTTCCACGTCATGGGCACGATGGGCATGATGTTTCCGTGCGTTTCTCTCGTGGAGAAAAACGATGTTTTTCCTATACAGGAGATCCTGCCCCATCCTGCCCACGCTCCCGAGACGGCAGGCGGAAACATTTCCGATCGGAAACGTTTTCTCTTGATCCGCAGCTTGGAACGTGGTACGAGTTGAATAGAACGCCTTGAGGGCGTTCCCCCAGAGGCGCGCGGGCCTCTCGAATCTACCGCATCCCCTCCAGAGCGCCGGGACGCTCGTGAATCTCCTTCCCGCAGGCTCCGTGCTCGTTGTGTGCCTTCCCGCATGAACGCCAGCATCCCTGTCTACCGCGCCGATGGGCGTCTGTACGACCACGTCACCGAACGTGGCCTGGCTCGGCTTCAAGCCGCCGGACTCGTCGCGCGCATCGTGAGGCACCGAAAGGGGCACATCAACCGGGCGATCCTTTTCGCCCGTCCCGGCGAGGCGCCGCTGCCGCGGACGGCTTACCTGGGCACGCGGTACAGCTTCCAGGACCACCTCGAGCACGGGCTTTGCTGGGACTTGAAGCGGCTGGGCGGCGACCGTTGGGGCACGAACTACGCGCCCGAGGAGGTGCGGCCCCTCTTCTTGCAGGTGGTGACCGGCTGCCTGGTCGAGCGGTGAGCCATCTTCGGAAATTCCGAAGATGCGAGGCAATCCTGGGTCCTTCATGGGCGGCGCGGCGGCGGGTGGTTGGATTGCACGATTTCGCTAGCGTCACGCGCGAAAAAAGGTGGTCGGTGGTCGGTTGTCACGCGGGGCTCTGATGCCCGCTCGAAACAATGGCTGATTCTCCCTCCCTCCAGCCGCGGTCGTTGGGAAAGATCGCAGTCCCCGCGCCCGGCACGCCCGTCCGGGTGACCTCCGACACCTCGATCCGGGCGCACCGGATCCGGTTTGCCGTCGTGGTCGGCGAGACGGGACGGGTGTTTCTGGGTGTCGAGGGCATGAACAAGGCGACCGGCGCCGGCGTGGTGAAGGAGTTCTGGCCCACGGGCGCGGGCGGCGGGGTGGCCGACGAGTTGGTGATCGAGTCCGCGGCCGGCGACCTGCGGCCGTCGGACTACTACATCGACGCCAACACCGCCGGCGAAGGGCTGATCGTCGCCTATTGGATCTGGGTTCCGAGCTATGCCAGTTGAGCGCGTGACGCCGGCGATGGCAAAGCGCATCGAGTTGTGGCCTCTCAACCGCCTGGTGCCGTACGCGCGGAATGCCCGGACGCATTCGCCCGCGCAGATCGACCGGATCGCGGCGTCGATTGTGGAATTCGGGTTCACCAATCCGATCCTGGTCGATTCCCGCGACGGCATCGTGGCCGGCCACGGGCGGCTGATGGCGGCAAGGAAGCTGGGCCTGGCCGAGGTGCCGGTGATCGTGCTCGATCATCTGAGCGAGACGCAGCGGCGGGCGTATGTGCTGGCTGACAACCGGTTGTCGGAGCTGGCTGGATGGGATCACGAGCTGCTGGCGCTCGAGTTGAAGGAACTGGCCGACGCCGGCTTCGACGCCACGCTCGCCGGATTCGACTCCAAGCAGATCGACGACCTCCTGGCGTCGCTCGAACGGCACGTGGAACCGGAAGAGAACGAGGTCGAGGACGCCGTGCCGGAACCGCCCGTCGAGGCGGTCACCCGGCCGGGCGACCTGTGGCTCATCGGGCCGCACCGGCTGGTCTGCGGCGATTGCCGCGACGCAAGCGTGATCGCACGGCTGTTTCAGAATGCCAAGGCCAACGTCGTCATCACGTCGCCGCCATACGCCACGCAGCGGCAGTACGATCCGGCGAGCGGCTTCGAACCCGTACCGCCGGACAAGTACGTCGCCTGGTACAAGGATGTCGCCGCGGCGATCGAATCGGTGCTGGCGTCTGATGGTTCCTACTGCCTCAACATCAAAGCCCACGCCGAGGAGGGCGAGCGGCACACCTATGTGATGGACCTCGTGCTGGCCCACAAGCGGCAATGGGGCTGGCGGTTCGTCGATGAGTTCTGCTGGCGCAAGACCGATGACGGCGTGCCGGGCGGATGGTCGAACCGCTTCAAGAACGCCTGGGAGCCGGTCTACCACTTCTCGCGCGAGCGCAAGATCAAGTTCCGGCCGCGCGCGGTGGCGCACTGGTCGGACGACTGCTTCGACTATTCGCCCGACAACCCGAAGTCGACCTCGGGCAGCGGGCTGCTGGGGACGGGACCGCGCGGCGCGGCCGCCGACAAAGGCAGGAACCACGCCGCCTGGCAGACGACGCGCCGCAACGCGAACGACCTCGAGGGCCGGCACGGCGGGCTGGCGCGGCCGTCGAACGTGATCGAGGCCAAGACGGAATCGAGCCAGGGGAACCACTCGGCGCCGTTTCCGCGCGCCATCCCGGAGTTCTTCATCAAGGCGTTCTCGGATGCGGGCGACGTCATCTTCGATCCGTTCGCGGGCAGCGGTACGACGCTGGTTGCCGCCGGGTTGTTGGATCGAGCGGGCTACGGCGTCGAGATCAGCCCGGCCTACTGCGATGTGATCCTGCGGCGCATCGAGGAGACCTTGAAGCTCACGCCCGTGCACGCAGTGACGGGCGCACCATTTCCATCCAACACGTGAAGGAGTCAATCACCATGCCTGAAGTTGCCACGCCGAACCAGGCCGAACGCGAGTTCGAGACCGGGACGGACGAATCGTTCAAGAACACGAGCGCCACGGCCGGGGCCGCGCACAGCGAGAACCAGCGCGTGACGTTCGCCAACATCAAGCGCACCTACGACGTCTACCAGGACCTGGACATCCAGGCCGCGCGCCAGGCGCTTGTCGAGCAGACGCGGCTGAACCAGATCGCCTCTCAGGCACTCCAGAACGCGGTTGAGACGGCCAATCTGGTGTCGAAGCAGGCCGTGCGGCACGGGGACATCGCCATCGACGGGCAATGGAATCCCGTGCAGCAGGGCGCGGGCGACACGCTGACCGCGCGGGCGGTGGCGATCGACGACGTCTCGCTCAAGGCCATCGGCGCGGTGGTGGCCGCGGCAGTGGCCGACGCGCTCGGCAAGAGCAAGTAGTCTTTCTCCTCCGGGCAAGTGCAGGGGCGGCTCCGCATGCTTCTTGCGGCGCCGCCCCGCTTTTTCAGAACCAGTTGACGCGGAGTGGCGCAGTGGCAGCGCGGCGGACTCATAATCCGCAGGCCGCGGGTTCGATTCCCGCCTCCGCTACCAAGATCCTCCGATGATTCGCGAGCTGCGGATCTGGTGGCGGCTGCGGCCGCTCGTCAAGCAGTTCCAGGAGCTATCGAAGATGAAGTTCTCCGTGAACGTTGCGATTCAGATGCTGGCGCTGGCCGCGCAAGGCTTGAACGCCACGATCGACCTGCTGCCCGCGCGCGGCAAGTTCTGGGCGATGGTGGGGCTGTCGGCGGTGCAGGGCATTGCAGCCGTGCTCGCCCACTTCGCCAACCCCGACGGCACGCCGGCCGAGGCGCCCTACATCAAGAAGTGAAACCGCAGCTCCACATCGAGCGCTGGCCGCTCGAGCGGCTGATTCCCTACGCGCGGAATCCGCGCACGCACTCGGAGGAGCAGGTCGCGCAGATTGCGGCGTCGATCGCCGAATTCGGGTTCGTGAACCCCGTGCTGGCGGCTTCCGACGGGGTGATCATCGCCGGGCATGCGCGCGTGATGGCCGCGCGGAAGCTCGGCTTGGCCGAGGCGCCGGTGATTGTGCTCGATCACCTGGGCGAGGCGCAGCGGCGCGCGTTGGTGATCGCCGACAACCGGCTGGCCCAAAACGCCGGCTGGGACGAGGAGATGCTGCGGGTCGAGCTCGAGGCGCTGCGCGAGGACGAGTACGACCTCGATCTGCTGGGCTTCGACGATGCCGAGCTCGAGGCGCTGCTCGCGGAGCCGGAAACGGAGTTCGCAGGCAACGCGGACGACGATGCGGTCCCGGAGACGCCCGAGGCGGCGGTGACGGTTCCCGGCGACGTGTGGGTGCTGGGGGAGCATCGGCTGTTGTGCGGCGACGCGACGCAGATGGAGGCGCTGGAGAGAGTGCTCGCCGGCGGCCTGGCGGACATGACCTTTTGCGACCCGCCGTACAACGTGAACTACGGCGCGACGATGAAGGACAAGCTGAGAGGCAAGAAGCGGAAGATCGCCAATGACAATCTTGGCGACGGATTCCAGCAGTTCCTGCGCGACGCCTGCTCGAACATCCTCGCGGTCACCAAGGGCGCCGTCTACATCTGCATGTCGAGCTCGGAGCTGCACACGCTGCACCGCGCTTTCACCGAGGCGGGCGGACACTGGTCGACGTTCCTCATCTGGGCGAAGAACACGTTCACGATGGGACGGTCCGATTACCAGCGGCAGTACGAGCCGATCCTCTATGGCTGGAAGGAAGGCTCGGATCATTACTGGTGCGGGGCGCGCGACCAGGGCGACGTGTGGTTCGTCAAGAAGCCCGTCGCCAACGACCTGCACCCGACGATGAAGCCGGTCGAACTTGTCGAGCGGGCCATCCGCAATTCGAGCAAGAGCCGTGACACGGTGCTCGATCCCTTCGCCGGCTCGGGCTCGACGTTGATCGCCTGCGAGAAGACTCACCGGCAGGCTCGGCTGATCGAGTTGGAGCCGAAGTACTGTGATGTCATCATCCGGCGATTCGAGGAGTTTTCGGGCAAGCGTGCCGTGCTCGAAGGGGACGGCCGCGGCTTCGATGAACTCGCCGTGGAGCGAGGAGCGGTGGCGGCGTGATGTGGCGAGGTGCGAGCGCGAGATGGCCGAAGCCGAGGCGCTGTTGCGCGCCGGGCATCCGGACATCGCGGGCCTGTGCCTGGCGTTGCACGATTGGGCGCAGGAGTTGCGGATCCTGCAGCGGGAGCGAGGATGCCGGCCCCACGAGCCTACGCGGCGGGCCTCCTCCGCACCGTGCGCTCGATCTCGGGCCCCAGCGTCCGGCGCGCCTGGCGGAGGTCGTACTCCGATTGCAGATTGAGCCAGAGCTCGGCCGACGTCCCGAAGTATGCCGCCAACCGCAAGGCGGTGTCGGCTGTGATCGACCGCTCCCCATGGACGATCGAGTGGATGCGATTGGGCGGCACATGGAGGTCGCGGGCCAATGCGTTGATGCTCAGGCCGAGAGGCTTCATGAACTCCTCGGCCAGAATCTCCCCGGGATGGATCGGTTCGAGTGGCTGTGATTTCCTGGCCATGGCGTCCTCGGTGATAGTCGACGATCTCCACCTCATGCGCATCGCCGCCGCGCCACACGAAGCAGATCCGCCAGCGCTCGTTGATGCGAATGCTGTGCTGGCCGGCCCGGTCGCCCTTGAGGGCTTCCAGGTGGTTGCCCGGCGGGCAACGCAGATCTTCCAGCCTTCTCGCCGCCGCAAGGTAAAACAGCTTCCGCCGGGCTGCCCGTTCGATGGACCGGAAGCGCGGCACGGGCCGGTCGGCGAACAGCGCCTCCGTATCCCGGCAGCGGAACGAGCGAATCAATCTTCAATTTATTCCGTGGCGTGTATTCCGTCAAGCAGTATGGGCGGCAGAACCGGACCGTCAGGGGAGCGGCGCCATGGCGGCTGAGGCCATTGCGGCATGGCTGATCCCGGGCGTTGGCCTGGCCTCCGGGCTGATCGCCACATATGTGAGCCTCCAGAACCGGGCGCTGCTGGCCGAGGTGCGCAAGGAGCTGGCCGAACTCGAGGGCCGGATCATTTTGCGTCTGAACGGCCTGTACGTGCGGCGGACCGAATGCGAGCTGCACAACGCGCTGCTGGAGGAACGAATCGAGAGGATCGTGCGGCAGAAGAGAGAAGCCGCCAGCGATTGAGGCTGGCGGCGGGGAGTGGAGGGGATGTTGCTACTGGGCGGCGAGGCGGTAGACCCGGGCGCCTTCGGGCGTCTTGAAGGACTCAACGGTGAGGCCCATCTTCTTTCCGAGCGCGCCGGAGAGGAAGCCGCGCACCGAATGCGCCATCCATCCGGTGGCGGACTGGATGTCGGTGAGCGTCGCGCCCTCGGGACGGCGCAGCAGTTCGAGCACGATGGCCTTCTTGCTGCCCTCGCGCGCCTCCTTGGGCCCGGCGGCGTTGCCTTCGGGCTGGGCCTCCTTGGTCGTCTTGGCCTTTTTCGGCGCGTCGTTGCTGGATGGACGGGCGGCCGCCTGGGGCGCAGGGGCGGGCGTCAGGGCCTGGATGGCGCGCCAGATCCGCGCGACGGCGGTCTTGCGGTCGGTGAACTTCTTCACCGGCTTCAGGTCGCCGAAGGGCGGCACGCCGGCGAAGCTGTTCCAAACCTCGACCAGGCGGTCGCTGGGCCAGGTGGCGGCGAGTTTGGCGAGTTCCTTCTCGCTCGTGAACCGCGCCTGGTCTTCGGGGACCGCCTCCCCGGCGAGGTAGGCGGTGATGATGTTGTCGTTGTCGATGGCAAACGTCGTCATGGTGAGTGTCCTTTCTATCGGGTCATGCCGGCGAGCCGATCGTCGGCGTTGATGCGCAGGTTCTTGTAGTAGCCGCTGGCCAGGCGCACCCAGCCTGCCGGCGTCGAGACCTCGTGCCGGGCGGCGACGCGGCTGAGTTTCAAGCGGTGGGTGCCGTTCGAGAACTCCTTCTTGAGATGGCCCCAGCGGTCGAGCTTCCAGCCGTTGCGGGTGGCCCAAATGATCAGTTCTTCGCGGGTCATGGCGTCAGTCCTCCTGGCGGCGGTCGATGAGGCCGCTGGCGTCCTCGACCGACTGCCGGATGTCGTTCCAGCAGTCGCGGCAGAAGCGGGCTTGGTCGAGCAGCAGCCCGTCGCGGTTGGTCAACACAAGCTCGCGGTGGATCGGCTTCGCCTCATCGCAAAGCGAGCACTCGATGTAGGGTTGTGCGGCCATGGTTCGTCTCCTGGTGGTTCAGCATTCGAGGCCCTTGGCACGGACCGCGCTCGCATCGCCCAGGTCGGCGAGCACGTAAGCGAGTTGCTCGGTGATGCGGCCGAGGTCGCCCGCGTAGCCCCAATCGGCGCTTCGCGCGGCCTGTCGCTCCTTGTGCTCGGCCAGGCGGCTGGCGATGAGCTGCAGCAGTTCCTGGGCCTCGGCGTGCCGCTCGGCGTACAGGCGGGCGGCGGTTTGCGTGGTCGATTGTGCTTTGGTGTTCCTCATCGCGACTCCATAGATCGCTTCATCGGGGCGGAATAGCAAGCGGAATCCGCAAGTGAATCGCGAGAAAGTTCGATGCCTCTGCTGAGCTTGCGCGCCTACGCGAAACACCGCGGGGTGAGCCTGGCGGCGGTGCAAAAGGCGATCCAGTCGGGCCGCATCACGCCCGACGCCGACGGGCGGATCGACAGCGAGCGCGCCGATGCCGAATGGGGGGCGAAGACGCGGCCCGGACAGCGCCGAGCGCGTCCAGCGCCCGCCACGCGGCAGGAGCCGGCCGAGGCGCCCGCTACCGGGATCGATTACTTCCGCGCGCGGGCGATCCGCGAGAGCTATCTGGCGCGTCTGGCCAAGATCGAGTTCGAGGAGAAGACGGGGAAGTTGGTGAGCCGCGACGAGGTGCAGGTGGCTGGTTTTACCCTTGGCCGCACCATTCGCGACCACATGATGATCATTCCGGATCGTGTTGCGGCGCAGATTCGTTCTGACTTGGCCGGAGCATTGACAGCGGCCTGCCGGGACCTCAGCCTTCCCCTCGAGATCGCCGAGGCCGCATTGGCGAAGATCGATCTCGACCACATTCACGGCGTGCTCTCGAACGAGATCCGCACTGTGTTGGTCGAGGTTGCAGGGCTTCCCGATCATGGCGGGTGACCAACAGACGGCAGAGCAGATTTACGGCGACGCCTTCAACGCCGGTCTCCGGCCAGACCCATTGTTGACGGTGTCGGAGTGGGCCGACCGCTACCGGCGGCTGTCGGGCAAAGCGGCGGCCGAGCCCGGCCCGTGGCGCACGGACCGCACGCCATACCTGCGCGAGATCATGGACTCGCTTTCGCCGTCGTCGCCCGTCGAGCGCGTGGTCTTCATGAAGGGGAGTCAGATCGGAGGCAGCGAGTGCGGCAACAACTGGGTCGGCTACGTGATCCACAAGTCGCCCGGGCCGATGATGGTGGTGCAGCCGACCGTTGAACTCGCCAAGCGCAATTCGAAGCAGCGCATCGATCCGCTGATTGAAGAAAGCCAAGTGCTGCGCGAGCTGGTGAAGAGCCCGCGCTCGCGCGACTCCGGCAACACGGTCCTGTCGAAAGAATTTCCCGGCGGCGTGCTGGTGATGACGGGCGCCAACTCCGCTGTGGGCTTGCGGTCGATGGCCGTGCGGTATCTGTTCCTCGATGAGATCGACGCCTACCCGGGCGACGTCGATGGCGAGGGCGATCCGATCCACCTGGCCTTCGCGCGCACGCGGACGTTTTCGCGGCGCAAGGTGTTCCTGGTATCGACGCCCTTGATCACCGGCCTGAGCCGCATCGAGGCGGCCTTCGCCGAGAGCGACCAGCGGCGCTACTGGGTGCCGTGCCCGCACTGCGGCGAGTTCCAGGTGCTGAAGTTCGAGCGGCTCCGCTGGCCCAAGGGCGAGCCGCGCAAGGCCGCCTACTACTGCATCGCCTGCGAACAGCCGATCTTCAATCACCAGAAGAACACGATGCTGGCTCGCGGCCAGTGGCGGCCCGAGGCTGCCGGCGACGGTCGCACGCGCGGCTATCACCTGTCGAGCCTCTACAGCCCTGTGGGCTGGTCCTCGTGGGAGCGCGCCGCGGAGGATTGGGAGAAGGCGCAGCAGGATGTCGAACGGCTGAAGTCGTTTGTGAACCTCGTTCTGGGCGAGTCCTGGCAGGAGCGCGGCGACGCGCCCGACTGGCAGCCGCTCTACGACCGGCGCGAGGATTACCTGATCGGCACGGTTCCGCAGGGAGGTCTGTTTCTCACGGCCGGCGCCGACGTGCAGCGGGACCGCATCGAGGTCGAAGTGGTGGCCTGGGGCCGAGGCAAAGAGTCCTGGTCAGTGGACTACCGGGTGCTCGCC
The DNA here is from genome assembly GCA_020852755.1 of Bryobacterales bacterium. Lineage (GTDB taxonomy): Bacteria > Acidobacteriota > Terriglobia > Bryobacterales > Bryobacteraceae > JADZAF01. The sequence goes on along the minus strand of JADZAF010000188.1, from coordinate 4,532 downwards.
GGAGACACGGCCCGGCCCGACGTCTGGCGGGAGCTCGATGCCGTGCTCGACGAGGAGTTTCCGCATGCCAGCGGCCTGCGGCTGCCGATCCGGGTGCTGTGCGTCGATTCCGGCTTCAACCCGCGCATCACCTACGACTGGGTGGGCACGCATCCGCAGGCCTCCTGGGGACCTGCCGGCGCGCGGGCGGCGCATCCGAAGTCCGCCGTGGCGGTGAAGGGCACCGCGCGAACCGACCGGCTGATTCTGGGCGCCTCGCCCGTGGATGCAGGCAAGCGGCGCGGCACGCGGCTGTGGACGCTTGGGACGCCCGTGGCGAAGTCGGAGCTCTACAGCCGCCTGCGCCTGGCGCCTCCAACCCCAGAAAGCGGCGAGCCCTTCCCGGCGGGCTACTGCCACTTCCCGCGTTACGAAGATGAGTACTTCCGGCAGTTGACCGCCGAAAGCCTCGTCAAGGGCCACTGGGTGGTCGCGCCGAACCGCCGCAATGAGGCGCTCGACTGCCGCGTGTACGCGCGCGCGGCGGCATCGATCTACGGCATCGACCGGTTCACGGAGAAGCACTGGCGGGAGATGGAAACCACGCTGGCGCCGGTCGGAGCCGGGAGTGAGTCCGTAAGCCAGGCGCCGTCGCCGCGGCCCGTGAGGCGTGTCGTGGTGCGGTCGTCCTACATGATGCGGCAGTGAGAATGCTACTTCTGCGATGCGCTCGTGCCTCGAAGCAACCCGGCGACGCTGAGGTCCTCATCGATCTCCGGCCAATGGATGCCCAAGCCGTCACCAAGAAGCTCGAAGTTCTGGCGCTGGGACTCCGTAGCGTTCAGCAGCCGTGGAAACCAGGCAAGGGGAACGGCCAGGCGGCGCCCATCAGTCAGGCGGACGATCAATTCGTCGTCTGTCACCTGGACCTCATGGGCGCGGGGCTGTGTTTCAACGCTTGAAATACTCATGCCAAGCCTTTCGCCACTCCTCCCCATGATCTTCGACCAAGCGGGCCAACTCGCGCAACTCACGGGCCGAGAACCCACTGGCATCTGCCAATGCGACGGGCTCCAGCCAGAACTTCGCCAAGGCGCGCTCGCGCTGAATGTGAACGTGCGGGGGCTCATCTCCTTCATTGCTGAAGAAGAACACCCGATATGCTCCGGCTCGCGCGATGGTGGGCATCGGCTGGATCGATCTGCTGATGAGTCTACCAAGTTCATCCTCGCCGGCCCTCGAACCCATCTCTACTCGGCGGTCTGACCCATGGCCTACACCCAGACGCAACTCGAAGCGCTCGAAGCGGCGCTGGCCAGCGGGACGCTGCGGGTGAGCTTCGAGGGCCGGAGCATCGAGTACCGCAGCGTGGACGAACTCAAGAAGGCGATCGCCGAGGTCAAAGCGGCGATGGCGGCGGCCGATCCGGCGCGGCCGCGTTCGCGCGTCATTCGCGCCTACACGAGCAAAGGCTTCTGATGGGCTACTGGCGCAACCTGCTGCGGGCGGCCTTCGGGGCGCCCGTGCGCGCAATCTCAGGCTACGAAGCTGCCGCGGCGACGCGCCGCACCCTGGGCTGGAGCGTGTCGGCGGAAGGGATCAACGCCCTGGTCACCGGTGGCGGCGACGCCCTGCGCGCCCGTTCGCGCGACATGGTGCGGCGCAATGCCTGGGCCAGCAATGCAGTCGAAAGCTTCGTCGGCAACGCCGTCGGCACGGGCATCAAGCCGCAGGCGAAGCACCCGGACCCGGCGGTGAAGCGGCGTCTTCAAGAGCTGTGGTTGCGCTGGACCGACGAAGCCGACGCCTCGGGGCTGACGGATTTCTACGGGCTTCAGGCGCTGGTGTGCCGCTCGACAATCGAGGGCGGCGAGTGCCTGGTGCGGCTGCGCGAGCGCCGGCCCGAGGACGGGCTGACGGTCCCGCTGCAGCTTCAGGTACTCGAGGCCGAGCACCTGCCTGCGACAAAGAACGAGAACCTGCCGAACGGGAATGTCATCCGCGCCGGCATCGAGTTCGACAGGCTGGGCCGGCGCGTGGCGTACCACCTCTACCGCGAGCACCCGGGCGAGAAGCTGCTGTTCTTCAACGCCGGCGAGACGGCGCGCGTGCCGGCCGAATCGGTGCTGCACGTCTACAAGCCGCTCCGCCCCGGGCAGCATCGCGGGCAGCCGTGGCTCACGCAGGTGCTGGTCAAGCTCCACGAACTCGACCAGTACGACGACGCCGAACTGGTCCGCAAGAAGCTGGCGGCCATGTTTGCGGCGTTCATCACGGAGAACAACCCCGAGGACCCGGTCATCGGCGCAAAGCCAGGCGAAGGGGAATCCGATGCGAGCGGAGCGCCGCTCGCTGGCATCGAGCCGGGCTCGATGGTGAAGCTGCTGCCCGGCGAGGATGTGAAGTTTACCGAGCCGGGCGACGTGGGTGGCATGTACACCGAGTTCATGCGCGTGCAGTTGCGCGCGATCGCCGCGGGCCTGGGCATCACCTACGAGCAGCTGACCGGCGATCTCGAGCGCGTGAACTACTCCTCGATCCGCGCGGGCCTGCTCGAGTTCCGCCGCCGCGGCGAGCAGTTCCAGCACCAGGTGCTGGTGTTCCAGTTCTGCCGCCCGGTGTGGCGCGCCTGGATCGAAGCCGCGGTGCTCGCCGGGGCGATCGATGCGCGCGACTACGCCCGCGCCCCAGAAGCCTACCTGGATGTCGAGTGGCGGCCGCCGTCGTGGGCCTGGGTCGATCCGCTCAAGGACATGAACGCCGAGGTCACGGCCGTGCGCGCGGGATTCAAGCCGCGCAGCGCGGTGATCAACGAGATGGGCTACGACGAGGAGGACGTGGACCGGCAGGCCGCGGCTGACAATGCACGCGCCGATTCGCTCGGGCTGACGTTCGACTCCGATCCGCGCAAGACCACAGGCAACGGGCAGCGCGTTGGCGAGCCCAAACCTGCTCCCGCGCCTGCAACGCAAGTCCAATGACGAACCTTCCCCACATCGCTTCGCGCGTGTTCAACACGCCGCTGATGATCGACTCGAAGAAGCTGGCGGCGATCCTGGCCGTGCTGGCGCCGCGGCTTGGCGGGGAGCCGCCCGCGGTCGAAGCGGCGTTGCTCACCGAACAGCGGTCAAGAAAGCCATACGCGGTCACCGATGCCGGCGTGGCGGTGATCGAGGTTTCGGGCAGCCTGGTGAACCGCGCCTCGGGCACGGACGCGCAATCGGGGCTCACCTCCTATGAGCAGTTGGGCAACGAGATCCTCGACGCCGCCACCGACCCGCAGGTCCGGGGGATCCTCTTGCGCTTCGACAGCTACGGCGGCGAGGCCACTGGCGCCTGGGATGTGGCGAGCCTCATCGAGGAGGCTGCGCGGGTCAAGCTGGTCTGGGCGTCGGTCGATGACTGGGCGCTGAGCGCCGGCTACCTGCTCGCCTCCGCGGCGGACCGCATCTGGGTCACGCGCACGGGCGGCGTCGGCTCGGTGGGCATCATCGCCATGCATCTCGACCACAGCGGCTGGGACGCGGCCAACGGCCTGCGCTACACCACCATCTTCGCCGGCGACCGCAAGAACGACTTCAATCCGCACGAGCCGCTCTCCGACGGCGCCCGCGCGGTGCTCACGGCCGAGGTCGAACGGCTCTACGGCATGTTTGTCGACGCCGTGGCCCGCCGCCGCAGCCTGAGCGCCGCGGCCGTGCGCTCGACCGAGGCGGGCATCTTCTATGGCGCGGACAGCGTGGCGCAGGGCTTCGCCGACCGCGTCGGCACGTTCCGCGAGGCGCTGGCCGCGATGACCGAGTCGTTGTCCAAACCCAAGTTCACGAAAGGAGGCACTGCTGTGTCTGAAGCAAACCAGGCGGCCACGAGTCCGCCCGTTCCCGATCTGGCCGCCATTGAGGCCGCTGCCCGCGAACAGGGCTACGCCGAGGCGGCCGAGATCGCCGTGTTGTGCGCGATCGCCGGCCGGCCCGCGCTGGCAGGCGATTTTCTCACCCGTCATCTCTCGGCGGCCGACGTCCGCAAGGAACTGCTCGCGTTGCGGGCCGAGGCCGGCGGGGAAGAGATCCAATCCCACGTCCTGCCCGAGGCCGGCGCGGCCCCGAAGCAGAACCTGGATGAAAACCCCGTGGTCCGGGCCTGTGCGGCCTTGGCCGCGTCGAAAGGAGCGAAGTAGCCCATGCCCGTTCAAAGCGAACCGAACCGCCTCGGCGATTGGCTGAAGTTTGAAGAGGACAATCTCTACAGCCGCGACGAGGTCACCGTCATCTCCGGCCAGAACCTGGCCACTGGCGCGGTCGTCGGCATCATCACTGCCAGCGGTAAGGCGACGCAGCTTGCTCCAGCGGCGAGCGACGGCTCGGAGACGGCCGCCGGCGTGCTGCTCCACAGTGTCGATGCCAGCGCCGGCGACCAGCCGGGCGTCATCATCGCGCGGCACGCCATCTGCTCGGCCCATGGTCTGGTGTGGCCCGCCTCGATCACCGGCCCGCAGAAGGCCGCCGCCATCAGCCAACTCAAGAGCCTGGGCATTCTCGTCCGGGAAGGAGCCT
>JADZAF010000187.1 GCA_020852755.1 Bryobacterales bacterium | reverse complement strand
ACAGGCACGGTTTCCGCGGTGCAACCGCTCCTTCCAGTCGCGGCTCGGTACGAACCGTTTTCCCGATTGGCGATCGTCGTGCCCGAGATCTCACTCCTTCAATGCGAGGTAGATCAGTACCTTGACTTGCGCTCCGGCTCCCGCCAGGCGGGCGTCGAGCCGCAGCCAGTGTCCGAACTCGCGCAGGGCGAAGGAATACAGGCCCGGCTTGGAGATCAGCAGCGGGGCGGAGCCTTCCTCGCACCAGAACAACCCGTCCGGAGAGATCTGCGGCGTGACGCGCAGCACGGTCTCGGAGCCCTCCATCTCCAGCACCCGTATGAACCAGCGCGCCTCGGCTGCCCAGCCTGCTTCGTAAGGCTCGGTCGAGAAGTCGGAGGTGAAGGTGGTGTTCTTCTCGAGAACCGCGGTAAAGGATCGCCTCACCATGTCTCTCACCAGTCCACCGAGATCAGGACGGAATCCACGAACAGGAAGTTGCGCACCCGGCGGTGCGTGCGGACATCGATCAGAAAATTCAGCAGGTGGTTCAGGCCGCGATAGGCATGGTCGTAGGAAGGGATGGGAATCGCGCGCAAATCGAGGGTCAGTTCGTTGACCTGAAGCTCCGTGTTGCGGCGGCGCGCGGTGTCGAACTGCCAGCGCAGGTAGTGCCAGTTGATCTTCGTGGCGGTCTCGTTGAAGCACAGGGGCTGGTGGCCGCCGGGCACGTCCTTCCAGTCCTCCACGTTGCGGACGTGCAGGTCCTGCGCCTGGAGGGTCATGCCCTGCCGGTCCATCCTGGTGGTGGTGTGGACCGAGGTCTTGTACATCCACTTCTGAGCGGGCGAGCCGTCCGGAGCCGTATTCAGATAGCGCAGCGCGCAATGGTAGCGCAGCCCGCCCTCGCCCTCGCAGACGTCGTTGCTGATGGTGAAGTCGCCGAAGTTCAGCTCCGAGGGGGAGAGGTTGCCGTCCCAGGCGCGCCGGCCGGCGCCTTCGAAGGTCTGTTCGGCTTTGAAGGTGAGGTACATCTCGAACTGCACCAGCCCGGGCCTGGCGTAGGTGAGGCGTTTGATGGCCGCCGCCGTGCTGAAGGGCCGCGGGCGGGTGGCCAGCTTCAAGGCGTATGTGCCGTCGACCGAGCCGTGGGTACCGATGTCGAAGAAACTGCAGTTGCTCAACTGGGGCGGCCGCAGGTTCTTCATTACCGGACGCAGCACGTCCAGGTTGCCGTTGTGGTTGGATACCAGCTCGCACCAGCCGTTGATGCCCTGGTCGAAATCGTCGTGGGCCAGGATGCGGGGCAGGGGATTGAACCTGCTCAGGCGCGGATCGGCCCCGATGAGCGCTTTGCGGAAGACGGCTGCAGGGTCGCGGGGGGCGGGCTGCGCCTGGGCTGTGGCGCCCGCTCCGAGGGCGAAGGCCGGCGTGACCGTTCCACTGAGAAAGCCGCGGCGTTTCATCTCCTCTCCTTTCAATGCCGGTGGCATAATAGATATTCGCATCTGAAACCAGAAGTATCCAGGAGCCTGAACGATGAACGACGCCTCTCGCCGCGATTTTCTGGCTGCCGGCCTGGCGCTACCGGCCGGCTTGACCTCCAGCCCTTCGGGTCTGACCGCGCCGCTCCCGGGCGGCTCCGGGCTCCGCTACCGGACTCTGGGCAGGACCAAACTGAAAGTGACGACGGTCGGCTACGGTTGCATGATCACGTCGGATGCCAGCGTGATCGCGCGAGCCGTGGACGCAGGCGTCACGTATTTTGACACCTCGCGCTGGTACCAGAAGGGCAACAACGAGCGCATGGTCGGCGCGGCGCTGGGGAGCAACCGGAAGAAGGTCATCCTTTCCACCAAGGTGGATGCCGAGACCAGGGAAGGCGCCCTGGGCGAACTGGAGATGAGCCTGAAGGAACTGGGCACCGATTACCTGGATATCTGGTACCTGCACGGCAAGGACTCGCCCGAAGCCATCAAGGATGAGTTAGTGGAAGCGCAGGAGATCGCCCGCAAGCAGGGCAAGACCCGCTTCACCGGAATCAGCACGCACAAGGTGGCGGCGGTGGCGGACGCGGTCATCAGGAACGGCAAACTCGACGCGGTACTGGCGGTGTACAACTTCACGATGGACCCCTCCACCGGAGCGGCCATCGATTCGCTGGCCGCCGCCGGGATCGGCGTGGCAGCCATGAAGGTCATGGCGGGCGGCCTGCGGGGCAGGAACCCGCGCCCGCAGATGAAGCGTCCGGGGGCCATGACGGCCGCGCTTCGCTGGGTCCTGAAGAACCCCAAGGTGGCCACCACCATCCCGAGCATGACCGACATGGAGCAACTGGAGCAGAACTTCAAGGCCATGACGGAAGGGTTCACCGCCGAAGACGAGAAGGTGCTGGCCGCGCGGCTGGAGGAGATACGGCCCTGGTTCTGCCGCATGTGCGGGCAGTGCGACGGGAAGTGCCCGCAAGGACTGCCGGTGTCCGAGATGGTGCGGTACGCGATGTACGCCGACAGCTACGGCCAGTTCGGGTTGGGCCGGGAGCGCTTCCTGTCGCTACCGGAGGCGGTGCGGGAGGTGCGTTGCGGCGCCTGCCCGGAGTGCCAGGTCCAGTGCCCCAACGGGGTGCGCGTGGCCGACCGTCTGATCCGCGCTCAGGAACTGTTCGCCTGAACGGCCGGCTGCTTCTCGCGATGGCACGCATTTCGTGCTAACCTCTGGAGAGTACTGAATCGTACAGAACCTCAGTTTGCCCGGAAGGGTGTGTTTTGACTAGCCGCCGTCAATTCCTGCGGCGTTCCCTGGCCCTGGCCGCCGGCAGCCAGGCCGCCTCCATGATCAATCGCGGCCGCTGCCGCTTGTGGGCCGGTACGGAGTACTCCACCCGTGCAATCGACCTGGTGCGGCAGGCCACGGTGATCGACATGCTTGGCCTGATCACCCTGGACTGGGCCAAGTGGGAGCGCTGGCGCCGGGATCCGGCCGCGTTCACCCCAGCCGATCTCCAGCGGTTGCGGGATTCGGGCGTCACCGTCTTCCATGTGTCCGTCCGGCTGAATACGGACAGCCCCTGGCGGGCCACACAGAACTGGCTGCGCGGCTGGAACCGCTTTCTGGGGTGGCACGGGGAGCACTTCGTGACGGTGCGGTCGCTGGACCAGGTCGGGCAGGTGAAGGCGACAGGCAAGATCGGGGTGATGCTGGGCATGCAGGATTCGGTGCATTTCCGGGATACCGGCGATGTGGCACGCTTTCGAGGCCTGGGCCAGCTCGTCTCGCAGCTTACTTACAACTCGGCCAACGCCCTGGGCTCGGGCTGCTGGGTGGGGGCCGACGAGGGCCTGACGCCATACGGGGCGTCCGTGATCGCGGCCATGAAACAGGCAGGGATGCTGGTCGACGTCTCCCATTGCGGCCCGAGGACCACCATGGAGGCGCTCGAAGCGGGCGGCCCTCATGTCCTGGTGACCCATTCGAACTGCCGGACTCTGGTCCCGCCGCAGCCCCGCTGCAAGTACGACGATGTGATCCGGGCGACGGCGGCCCAAGGAGGGGTGATGGGAATCACCGCCATCCGCCGCTTCGTACGCGTGGATGAACCCATGACCGTGGAAGACGTGCTGGATCACTTCGACTACGTCGCGCGGCTGGTGGGAGTAGAGCACGCCGGCCTGGGCAGCGACGCGGCGGTGGACGGAACCGGTGGAACGCTGGTGCACGGCCTGGAACGCTCCACCCGGGTATACGAGCTGGCCGAAGGCTTGATCCGCCGGGGCTACAGCAACCGCGACATCGAGGCCGTGCTGGGCGGCAACTTCCTGCGGGTGCTGGCCCGGGTAGCTCCCACCCCGGAACTCGTCCCCGCTCCTCCGCGGCTGCCGGCGGAGAACCCGCTGGCCGGCGCCGGAGCGGCCGTTTCGTAGTCTTTCGCCGGCGTTGTTTCAGGGACCCTGGAGGCCGTCGGGCGCCCGGAGCGAAACGGCTCCGTCCCGCCGGCGCTACCGGGTTTCCGCGGGTGTCTCCCAGTCGAGCGCCCGCTCACCCGTCTCGCAGGCCCACACCGTGACCCGCACTCCGGGCCGCAAGCGCCCTTGTTCCCCCTCGATCCTCTTCCAGTGCTCCTCCCGGAACGGCTCGCCTTTGTATAGCATCCGGTAGGGCGGGCGCAGCACGAAGCTCTCCGTAGTGCTCCAATCCGTGCGGACCGTGAGCTTCATGCGCCGGGAGTCGCGGGAATAGGCAGCGGCTTTGCCGGTGAATGCGGTTAACTGGTCGCGCGAGCAGGGAAGGTCCGCGGGCGGGCGGTAGCGGCCGCCGCGCTGCGCCGGACCAGGCAACGGCAGGCACAGCAGCGAAATCAGGAGCGCCAGGCGGAGCATCTGCGGCCATTATACGCCCGCGCGGTTGGTCCTCCCGCACGGCGCCGCGATAGAATAGCAGGGCCGCAAGTCAGCCGGACGAGCAAGGAGAGAGTCGATGAAGAGCAACGAAAATGCCAGCAGGGCGGGGCAGCCGGGAGCGGAGGGCGCGGGCGTTGCGCGGCGGGATTTTGTGCCCGGGGTGGGTGCCGCGCTGGCCGCCTTTACCATTCTGCCGCGGCACGTTCTGGGCGCGCCGTTCAGGGCTCCGAGCGACAAGCTGAACCTGGCCGGCGTCGGCGTGGGATCGATGGGCGGAGGCTACTTGCGGGCCTGCGAGAGCGAGAACATCGTTGCCTTAGCCGACGTTGACTTCGAGTTTGCGGCCAAGACTTTCGCGCGGTACCCCAATGCCAGGACCTACCGCGATTTCCGGGTGATGCTGGAAAAGGAGAAGGGCATCGACGCAGTCGTCATCGGCACGCCCGACCACACGCACGCGGTGGTCGCCTCGGCGGCCTTCCAGTTGCGCAAGCACGTCTACTGCGCAAAGCCCATGACCCGCACGGTGCACGAGTCGCGCTTCCTGGCCAAGGCGGCCCGGGAGGCGAAGGTGGCCACCCAGATGAGCACTCAGAGTTGCGCTTCGGAAAGCGCCTGCGCGGTGGAGGAGTTGATTCAATCGGGCGCCATCGGCGCGGTGCGGGAAGTGCACGTATGGACCGACCGTCCGGTCTGGCCGCAGGGCCTGCGGCGGCCGGCGGAGACGGCGGCGGCGCCCTCTCACCTGGACTGGGATCTGTGGCTGGGCCCTGCGCCGGCCCGGAACTACCACGAGATCTATCACCCTTTTAACTGGCGCGGCTGGTACGATTTCGGCACCGGCGCCCTGGGCGACATGGCGCTGCACACCTTTCACGTCGTATTTCGCGCTCTCAAGCTGACTTACCCGGCGGCGGTCAGTTCCACGGCCACCTTCGTGTTCGAGCCGGCTCCCGTGGGGGAGCGCAATCCGGAATGGTCGCGCGGCCGGCGCGTTGTGTTTCCGGAAACTTTTCCGCACTCGCAGACGGTGACCTGGGATTTCCCGGCCCGGGGAGAACTGCCTCCGGTGCGGCTGCACTGGTATGACGGCGGGCTGAAGCCGCCCCGCCCGGCGGACCTGGAGCCGGGAGTGTCCCTGCGCCCCGAAGGCTCCTACTACGTGGGAGATAAGGGAGCGCTGCTGGTGCAGGGCTCCGGGGGCGGCGGGCGTGCGAGCGGCCCGGCCAGCGGATTGCTCCCGGCGTCGCGCTTTCGCGACTTTACGCCTCCACCCAAGACGATTCCCCGGACCATCGGCCACTACGAGGAGTGGATCGCGGCCGCGAAGGGCGGGCCTGCGGCCAACTGCCACTTCGACTTCGCCAGCCTGATCAATGAAACGGCGCTGCTGGGCGTGATCTCGGCGCGGACCGGGAAGCACCTGCTCTGGGACGCCCAGAACATGCGCTTCACCAACGATGAAGAGGCCAACCAGTATCTCAATCCGCCCTATCGCGCGGGCTGGTCGCTGTAGCTGGAGGAGGCGCGCGATCCCCTCGCTCAGGGGTAATTGGGTTCGATTCGCACGCACGCGGTGCGCGCGCCGTCCCCAGCCGCCCGGCTTCCCGCGAGGTCTTTCAGATGTCAAAGAGCGTGGGACGAGGCGGGATTGAAGAACTCCGGGCGTCCCTTTCCGGTCTGCCACGCGAGCAGGCGGCGCGGGCGACGGCACAGCGGCAAGTAAGAGAGAATGCGGGAGATGTTTTGCCGGGGGAGAAGCGATCCGACAAGCGCGGGGTGTGATAGATTGAGGTACCGCAAGGCGGCGGCATGAGCACCGCGTTCAATCCGACCACCGACCCGGACAGGCTGCGGGGCTTTCTCAACAGCATCGGGTCGTTCAGCGAAGACCTGATCCTGTGGTTCAACGTCGAGCAGAAACTGTACCATTACACCAACCTGGACGGCTTGCGGGGCATCGTTTCGAACAGCGACCTGTGGCTGACACACGCGCAGTACTGCAACGACGAGGAGGAGTTGACCCACGGGGTGCGGCTGACCCGGAGCGTGATCGAGGAACAGGCCCAGCCGGCCGATCCGAAGCGCCGGGAATACCTGGCGGAGCTTCTGCGGCTGCTGGACAGCCCCCAGCTCGATCCGGTCTACATCTGCTGTTTTTGCGAGAAGGACGACCTGCTCAGCCAGTGGCGGGCATACGCGGCCAACGCTACGGGAGTGAGCCTGGAATTCGAGCCGGCGGGTTTCGCCTACACGACCGGTCCGGACTGCCCTCCGGCCATGGGTCTGATGCGGTTCTGGAAAGTCTTCTATCCGCCGGAGACGCAGCGGAAGATCATCCGGAGCGCGATCGATTACTACCCGAGATTCGAGCCCGGTTCGGAGCCGGCCGATTGGGCCCGGTGGACGGCGGAAGCCATCCGCTTCTTCATCCCGACGTTCAAGAACAGCGATTTCCAGGAGGAGAAGGAGTGGCGTCTGATTTTCACTCCGGCGGCCGGCAGTCCGGCGCAGCCTTCTTACCGGGTGGCGCGGGGCATGCTGGCGCCGTACTACAGCCTGAGCGAACTGGCCCGCCAGTTGGGCCGCGCCGGACAGAAGCTCCCGTTGACCGCAGTGCGCATCGGGCCGGGACCCAACAAGCGGCTCAATGCGGCGAGCGTGCGGATGCTGCTGGACCGCCACGGCTACGATCACGTGCGGGTGGATCAGTCGGAAACGCCGTACCGCGGTTGAGCCGGGCGACATCGCTTCTGCCGCCGTGTTCAGGCGCACTCACTCGGGAATCGAAAGGTCCCCGGCGCCCCGAAAAAAGCGGAGAATAGCACCATGAAGAAACGACAGGATGCATTGACGCGGCGCGAGCTTGCCCGGAAGGCATGCGCGGCCCCCCTGGCCGCGGGAGGCCTGGCGCCGGCATTCCAGGGGGTTGGCTCGGCCGCTCAGCGCCCGAGTGCCGGCATCTACCGGAAGCTGGGCGTAAAGACGTATATCAACGCCTACGGCACTCTGACCACGCTCAGCGGCACCTTGATGCCGGCCGAAGTGGTTCGGGCGATGGAGGAGGCGTCGAAGAGTTTCGTTCAAGTTCACGACCTTCAGGAAAAAGCAGGCAAGCGACTGGCGGAGCTGATCGGGTGCGAGGCCGCGTTCGTGACGGCGGGGGCCTCGGCTGCCCTGTGCCTGGCAACCTGTGCGGTAACGGCGGGCGACGACCGGGAGAAGATGCGGCAACTCCCCGATCTCACGGGCATGAAGAGCGAGATCGTGATTCAGAAGGGACACCGCAGTGGCTACGACCACGCTTTCCGGATGGTGGGGGTGAGATTGATCGAAGTGGAGACGGCGGAGGAAGCTCAGCGGGCGGTCAACGCGAATACGGCCGCCGTCGCGTTTGTGCACAGCCACAACAATCTGAATTACAAGGTCAATCTTGAAACCATGATCGGCATCGCCCATAAGAACGGGTTGCCGCTGATCCTGGATGCCGCCGCCGAGATCCCGCCCGTGGAGAACCTGGGTAAATTCGCGAAGATGGGCGCGGACCTGGTTGCCTTCAGCGGCGGAAAGAACCTGCGCGGGCCTCAGTGCAGCGGCCTTCTTCTCGGGCGCAGGGACCTGGTGCGGAAAGCCTATGCGAACTCTTCGCCCAATAACTACCTGCCGCGCATCGCCAAGGTGGGAAAGGAGGAAGTCGTGGGGCTGCTGGCGGCCGTGGAACTGGCGCTCAGGAAAGACTGGGCATCGGAGCGGCGGGAATACCATGCCATGCTCGACCGCGTCGCCGCGCATCTGAAGGACGTGCCCACGGTCTTCACCGAACTGACGCCGAACGACGACTACAGCCACTCTCCGCGTCTCTCGATTCAGTGGGACGAACAGCGGCTGGGGATCACGCTTTCCGGGATGATGCAGCAGTTGCGCGACGGTGAACCGGGCATCATAGCCACCGATCTCACCAGATACCAGCCGAACTGGAAAGGTCTCGGCATTTTCCCCTACAACCTGCAGCCCGGCGAGGAGATGATCGTGGCCAAACGCGTGAGGGATCTGCTTTTGAAGAAAGGGTGACGATCCGGTAGCACGGGACTCCAGTCACTCCATTCGCCGGACCTGATTTTTCGCTGGACCCAACGGCGGAGGCCGGATATAATTGCCCCAAATACCGGCCACTCAGGAGGGACCATGCAAGCCAAAACGATGTGGAAGTCCGCGTTGGCGCTGGCGGTACTTGCGGTAACAAGCCTGGCTGTGCTGACGGGCCCGGCTGCCGTGCGGGTGCTGGCCCAGGGAGACTCAGGCGCTCCCTTCTTCTTCAATGGAAAGCTATGGGCCAGCAAGCAGGCTTTCGTGGAGAGAGCCCGCTGCGCCACCCGCGGCTTCAGCGAGTTCGAAGCCCGGGAGATCCAGGGGGCCTTGGACAGGGTGCTGGCCCAGGCGCCGGCGGCGCCTTCTTCCGGTGTGATCAAAGTGTATTTCCACGTGATCAGCCAGGGGCCGGGCCTTGCCAACGGGGACGTTCCCCTGGCGATGATCCAGGCCCAGATGAACGTTCTGAACGCCGCGTATGCTCCGGCGGGCTGGAGTTTTACCCTGGGTGGAGTGGACCGCACCGTCAACCCCACCTGGTACCGGATGGAGCCGGGCACCCAGGCCGAGGCGGAGGCCAAAGCGGCGCTGCGCAAGGGGACGGCGGCGGATCTGAACATTTACACGGCCAATCCCGGGGGCTCGCTCCTGGGATGGTCCTCGTTCCCGTTCTTCTATGTGCTGGATCCGAAGGACGACGGGGTGGTGCTGCTCTACTCCTCGCTGCCGGGGGGTTCCGCGGCGCCGTACAACGAGGGCGACACGGCAACCCACGAGGTGGGGCATTGGATGGGCCTGTTCCATACTTTCCAGTTCGGCTGCACCAACCGGAACGACGAGGTCTCCGACACCCCGGCCGAGCGCTACCCGGCCTTCGGCTGCCCGGTGGGGCGCAACTCCTGCCCGCAAGCCGGCCTGGACCCGATCCACAACTTCATGGATTATGTGGACGACTTCTGCATGTTCGAGTTCAGCGGCGGGCAGGCGACCCGCATGGAGAACATGTACGCGGCCTACCGGATGGGCAGGTAGCGCTCAGGGGTGCAGCAGCCCGGGCTGCACTTCCAGCCAGCCGTCCTGCGGCAGGGCGTCCAGCGGCAGACCGCCGGACCACACCGAGATTTGAAACCGCGGCGCGTCGCAGGGCGCGGGGATGCGCGCTTCCAGGACTTTGCGCCAGGCGCACTCGGCGCCCTGCGCGTGGACGCCCTCGCGGGTGAAGCGGATCGTGGTGCTGGTTTCCCCGCCCGCCGGGGCGCAAAGCGCGGTTCGCACCCGCACTTCCAGGTCCGGCAGTTCCGCGGCCGCGGCCGGCTTGAACTCGATCAGCAGGTAGAGGTTGGCGCCGTCGCTGCCATAGTGCAGTTCCCGGACCACCAGGCGGCGCCCGTGCATGGCGCCGGACCGGGAGTCGGCCTTGTAGTAGCCGGCGCCCAGCCACTCGAAATAGGAGCCGACCTCGCCGTCGATCACCGGCCGGATGCGGTCGGTGGGGGGCCGGCGGATCTCGTGGACGGCGGTCTTGAGGATGGGCCGCGACAACTCCTCGGGGGCGGCGACGCCCAGGGCGCGGTAAACGTTGGCCAGGTGGTCGCGGTACAGCTGGTCGAACTGCGGTCGGCTGGCGGAGTGGTGCTCAGGCCCGTACCACCAGCACCAGTCGCTGCCCTCGGCGACCAGCAATTCCTCGAAAGCCAGCTGCCGGCGCTCCGGCGGGACCGTGTGCATTCGATCATAGGTCTCCCGGGCGCGCAGCAGGTACTCCCAGGCCCGGTTATCTTCCTCGGAGCCGATCCAGACGCTGAAGCTGGAGTCGATCCAGGAGGCCGGGAAGATGTGGTCGAGCGGGCGGGGCTGAAATTTTGAAAGCGCCTCCCGCACGGTGATGGCGGCGATGTCCGGATCCTCGGAGATCCGGCGGTAGAGTTCCCGGAGGAACGGGCGGCCGTTCTGCTCGTAGTATTCCCAGGCGTTCTCCCCGTCCAGGATGATCGGGACCAGGGCGTCCCTTCCCGAAGAAAGGACTCCCCGGCAATTGGCGCGTATGCGGCCGAGAAAATCCTCGGCGGCTTCGGCCGCGCCCATTCGCGAATAGACGAAGCCGATCAGGTCGCTCAACAGGTGGTCGCGAAAGATCAGCTTGAGGCGGCGCCCGTCCTGCCGCCATTCATACAGCCGGTACAGGTCTTCCACGCCCGTGCCGTTGCCGAGGGTGCGGTCGAGCACGGCGCTGTCGGTAGCGGCCCATTCGAAGCCGGTGTCGGCGGCGATGCGCAAGGTCTCGTCGGAGACCGAACCTTCCGAAGGCCACATGCCGGCCGGGGCGATCCCGAACCTGGCGGAGATGAAGCCGCGCGCCATCTCCAACTGGCGGCGGGCGTCCTGGGGGTAGCGGAAGCGGCGCGGCAGCGGCACGCCGGGGCGGGATACGGCAGCGATATCGGAATCGCACAGCAGCGGCAGGATGGGGTGGTAGAAAGGGGTGGTGGAGATTTCGATCTGGCCGCTGCGGGCCAGGCGAAGGCAGGCCGGCAGGACCAGGCTCAGGATCTCGTGCTGCTTGCGCTCCATCACGCGCTGATCTTCCAGCGAGTAATCGCGGCCCTTGCGGACCAGTGCGGCCACTTCGGCGTCGCGGGCCAGAAACTCTTCGTCGAACCAGGCCACCTGGGAGAGGATCTGCAGGTCGCGCAGCGCCTGGGGAGGAAAGACCCGGCGGGCGCGCTCCAGGTTCTGTCCGGTGGATTGCCACAGATCAAACAACTCGCCGTAGCGCGGATAGCGGCGAATCAGGCGGGCGGGGTCCGCGTGGAAGGCGTTGGCCAGCAGGAAATCGGCTTCGCTGCCGGTCAGTTCCTCGGCGGGCTTCACAGCGACATTCAGGAACGGGTCGCGGGCGGTTCCGGCGGCGTACTCCTCAAGCTGAACGACGAGCGACGGCACCAGGTTGAAGGTCTGGCGCAGCGAGGGGAACTCTTCCAGCACCCGCACCATGCCGTAGTAGTCCTTCAAGGCGTGCATGCGGGTCCAGGGCAGGCGGTATTCGCCGCTGATCAGGTCCTTGTAAAAGGGCTGATGCATATGCCAGACGAAGCATAAGTGGATCCTGGGCATGCGGACTTACCGGGCGAAGTAGCTGCGCACCGGGGCTGGCGGTTCGGTGCCGCGGATGGCGCGCCAGAGAATGTCATTCAGCTCATCGTCGTCAATGCGGTCTTCGGCGCTGAAGTCCAGACGCGCGGAACGCTCGGCGGTGGCTGACCTGGCCGGGTTGCGTTCGTCAATCGGAATGCGGGCCTTCTCGGCCTGATAGGGACGCAGGTCGGGGGCCGCCTGGAAGCAGGCGGTCATCACGCGGGCGCCGGCGTCAAAGTGGGTCATGGGGCGCAGGCCGAGCAGCAGTTCCATGGTGCGCAGCATGGAGGTGGTGTTGTACATGGAGCTGTCCACGCTGCCGCGGCGGACGTAAGGCGAGATCACGAAGGCCGGGGAGCGGTGCGAATCCACGTGATCGGCTCCGTTCTGCGCGTCGTCCTGCAGCACGAATATGGCGGTCCTGGGCCAGAACCGGCTTTTGGACACGCCTTCCACGATCATGCCCAGGGCCTGGTCGTTGTCGGCCATGGCGGAGAGGGGAGCGATCTTGCCGGCGGCGGTGCCGGAGGTGTGGTCGTTGCCCAGGCGGATGAGAATCAGGCGCGGCAGGGCGCCGGTCTTCTCGAAGCTCTCCAGATCGCGCAGGAAGACCCGGGCGCGGTCGACATCCAGGTAGTCGAGGTCGAATCCGCGGTAGTCGAAGTTGGTGACCGGGCGCAGGACGGGGTCGCGAACCCCGCCGATCTGAGGACCGGAGGGCTGGGCCTTGGGCAGGTTGTTGACGAAGTAGCCGTAGTTGCGGATGGAGACTCCGGCGGCGGCCGCGTTGGTCCAGAGATAGCCCGCCGGAGGGGCGGCGGTGGGCTCACCGCCCTCGTAGTCGTAGTGCTTGCGGCGGCCGCCGTAGCTGTTGGGCCACATCTTCTGCACGTAGTCGGGCGCAATGGCGGCCGTGGACCAGTTGTGCCCGTCG
Source organism: Bryobacterales bacterium (assembly GCA_020852755.1). Lineage (GTDB taxonomy): Bacteria > Acidobacteriota > Terriglobia > Bryobacterales > Bryobacteraceae > JADZAF01. Next base: position 5,773 of record JADZAF010000187.1, on the reverse strand, counting down.
GCGCTTACGTCGGAGTTGACGTAGAAGTTGTCGAGCAGCACGAACTCGCGGGCCAGCTTGTGATGGTTGGGGGAGATCTTCTCGGGGAAGAGGCACAGGGAAGGGTCGCCGTTGCCGGCCGGCAGATCGCCCAGCACCTGGTCGTAGGTCCGGTTCTCCTTGATGATGTAGATGACGTGCTCGATGGCGGGCAGGCCTTCGGGGCCGGCATCCAGCTTGCTGTCCCGGTAGGGCGAATTGGCGAAGACGGCCTTTGAGTACGCCGCGAGCTGGGCTTCGTCGAAGGGCTGCACGAAGGAGACGGTGCCGGTCTGGATGCGAGCCACGTACTCCACGCCGCCTGGGCCCAGGTGAGCGGGAGCGGCGCGCTGCACCGGATTCGGCCCGCGCGGGTTGGGATAGGAGCGCGACCCGCGCCCGTTCAGAACCACCAGGCGGCCGTCGGGCAGCACGCGGGCTGCGGTGGGGTACCAGCCGGTGGGGATGAAGCCGGCCACCCGGGTGCGGTCTTCGGTCAGGTCGGCCACGGCGACCGCGTTGGCGTCGGAACAGACCACGAACAGGCTCTTCCGGTCGGGACTGAGCGCCAGGGCGCTCGGCGTCATGCCGGCCGGCTGCCGGGGAGTCATGGCCACGTTAACCGTCTCCACCAGCCGCAGTTCCTTGCTCTCGGAAATGCCGAGTGTGTAGACGTTGTTGGTGTTGGCGGCGGCGACGAACAGACGGGCGACCCATTCGGTGCCGCCTCCCTCCGGAGAACTCTTGCCTTCCCGCCAGACCATGTCTGTAGGGTGCGGGCCCAACCGCACGGTGGCCAGCAGGTTGCCGTTCGCCGTCTCGTGGTGTCCCAGGGTGCCGTTGGTCCAGCTGGTGACGAAGAACGATTTCCCGTCGGGATGGAAGAGGATGCGGTAGGGGCGCCGGCCGGTCTTGAAGCGGTCGATGACCATGCCGGACTGGGGATTGATCACCACCACGGAATCGCGGTAGAGGTCAGCGGCGAAAAGCAGGCGCCCGTCGGGAGTCAAGGCCACGTCGCCGATGAAATCGCGGTGCGTGCGCTTGTCTTCGGGAATCACGGGAAAGGCGCGGGCGAGTTGCAGCGCGCCGCCCGAGAAACTGAATTCGAAGACCGAGGCCCGCGAGCCTCCGCCCACGTACACGCGGTCGCCCTTGGGAGAGAAGGCGAGGCCCAGCCATCCGTCGGGGACCGGGGTACGCCCGGTCTCACGCCCGGTCTTCACGTCAAGAACGCTGATGGAGGGCGGCCGGTACCCCCCATTGAGCACCAGCAGGTAGCGCCCGTCCGGGGAAAGGGCCGAGGCCATGGGGAAGGTGTCCACGGCCACCTGTTCGCCAGCCGGGGTGAGACGCCAGCCGCTGTTCAGCAGAAAGCCGCCGCCGGGCAGGGGGCCCACCTGCTCGCGCGCGGAGGGTTGCGACAGCAGCAGCGCTGCCGCCAGCACTAATAAGAGCGAAGCGGTAAGTTTCATTCCGTATACTTTTGTGCAATGGGAAAGCGGCGGCCGATGCCAAAGGCCTTGGAGGTTACCTTGAGGCCGGGAGCGGCCTGCTGCCGTTTGTATTCGTTGCGGTCCACCTTGGTGATGAGCTCCCGCACCAGTTCCAGCGGAAAACCCGTTTCACGGGCGATCTCCGACGGGCGGCGGTAGTTCTCGACGTATTCGCGCAGGATGCGGTCCAGGACGTCGTAGCCCGGCAGACTGTCGGTGTCCTTCTGATTGGGGCGCAGTTCGGCGGAGGGAGGCTTTTCGAAGACGGCCTGGGGGATCGCATTGGCGTGGCGCCGGTTGGCGATGCGGGCCAGGTCGTAGACCAGCGTTTTGGGCACGTCGCTGATCACCGCCAGGCCGCCGCACATGTCTCCGTACAGCGTGCAGTAGCCGACCGCCAGTTCGCTCTTGTTCCCCGTGGTCAGCACCATGGCGCCCCACTTGTTCGACAGGGTCATCAGCGTGAGGCCCCGCAAGCGGGCCTGCACATTCTCCTCGGCGACGCCGCGCGGCCCGCCGCCGAAGACCGGATCGAGCACCTCCAGGCACTTTTCGTACATCCCGTCGATGGGCGCCACCAGGAAGCGGATGCCGAGCGCTTCGGCCAGCGCGCGCGCATCCCGCAAGCTGTGATCCGAGGAAAAGGGTCCGGGCATGCCCACTCCGGTGACATTCTCCTTCCCCACCGCATCCACGGCCAGCACGGCGACCAGGGAGGAGTCGATGCCCCCGCTGAGCCCGATGAGCACGCGGGAAAAGTTGCACTTGCGGATGTAGTCGCGAGTGCCCAGCACCAGCGCTTCGTAGACCGCCTCGCACTCGTCGGCGAGATTCTCGTGGCCGTCGCCCTGGCCGGTCTCCAGGTCCGCGAATACCAAATCCTCGCTGAAGGAACGGGCGCAGGCGATGGTATTGCCGGCGGCATCCATGGCGAAGCTGGTGCCGTCGAAGACCAGGGAGTCGTTGCCGCCCACCTGGTTCACGTAGACCACGGGCACGCGGTAGCGGCGGGCGGCGGCGGAGAAGATGTGGCGGCGCAGGGCGCGCTTGCCCATGTGGTAGGGCGAGGCGTTGATGCTGATGAGCACGCGGCCTCCGCCCCGGATGAGTTCCTCGACCGGGTCGCGGGTGTACAGGCGGCGCTCCCAGAACTGCTTGTCGTTCCAGGCGTCCTCACAGACCGTCAGGGCCACGGGGGTTCCGGCGATGGGAAGCACCGACTGGCTCTCTCCGGGGCGGAAGTAGCGGGCCTCATCGAAGACGTCGTAGGTGGGCAGCAGAATCTTGGTCTGCCGGAACAGGACCCGGCCGCCGCCGAGGACGGCGGCGCTGTTGGTGGCGCTCTTGCCGGTGGAGGAGTCGGAGCTGCCGACGAAGCCGCAAACCACGGCCAGGCCGAGAGGGGCCGTCTCCGCTGCGAGGCGGATCAGTTCCTGCTCGGAGCGTTCGACGAAACTGGGCTTTTCCACGAGGTCGCGCGGAGGATAGCCGGTGATGGCCAACTCGGGAAAGACGACTGCCGCGGCGCCGCCCGCGGCGGCCTGCCGCGTCATCTGAATCATCCGGTCCACGTTGCCGGCCAGGTCGCCGACCGTGGTGTTGATCTGCCCCAGGGCAATGCGCATTCGGTGGAAATTACTATGATAAGCGAATGCTTCGCCTTCTTGTCCTTGCCGGAGTTCTGCCGGTCCTGGCTTCGGCCCAGGTTTCCGCCGTGCGTTTCCAGAACCGGGAGGCCTGGCGCGTGGAAGGGAGCCGCCTGCGGGTCACCGTGATGCAGTCCGGCGGGCACATCGGCGAGATCGTGCTGAAGGAAGGCGGAGGACTGAACCCGTTGTGGATTCCAGCCGCGCCGACCATCGAACCCGACCGGTACGATCCCGCCCGGCACGCCAAAACCTACGGCGGCGGCCCGGTGTCCCGGCTGATGAGCGGGCTGCTCGGCCACAACCTGTGCTTTCCGTTCTGGGGTAATCCGAGCGAGGCGGAGTTCAAGGCGGGCATGACGTTCCACGGCGAGGCGGGGATCGTGCGCTGGCGGCAGACCGGGGGCGGCGCGGACTGGGTGGCCATGGCAGCCGATCTGCCGGAGTCGCGCACCCGCGTTTCGCGCACCGTGCGGGTGGTTGGGGAGGTGGCTTACTTCGAGGAACGCGGCGAAAACCCGACGGCCTGGGACCGGCCGGTGGGGTGGTGCGAGCACGTGACGCTCGGCCCGCCTTTTCTGGAGCGGGGCGTCACGGACATCCAGGCATCGCTGACCCGGGGCCGTTTCGAGCAGCGCGAGCTGACGTGGCCCGCCGGCTTTGCGGACGGACCGGTGGATCTCAGGACGATCCGCGACGGCGGCGCCGGCTTCGTCAACAATTTCCTGGTGGACCCGGCGCGCGAGTTCGGTTTCTTCGCGGCAGTGAATGCGAAGCGGGGACTGCTGTTCGGATACGTCTTCCGCCGCGCGCACTTCCCCTGGCTGAATGTGTGGGAGAACAATACCCCTCAGATGCTGACCCGCGGCATGGAATTCAGCAACACGCCCACGCACGGCACGATGAAGGTGATGGTGAAGACGCCGGAACTGTTCGGGGTCCCGGCCTATGAGTGGCTGGACGCCCGGGGGAGTCTGCGCAAGCGCTTCGCAGCCTTCAGCGCGCGCGTGCCGCGGGGCTACCGGGGGGTGGGGGATGTTCAGGTGGAGGGCGGGCGGCTGACAGTGGTGGAGCGCGGAGCAGGGAGCACAATCAGGATTGATGTGGACCGGCGGTTCTTGTGAGGGGAATTCTGTGGCGGCGCCGCGCCGGGTAGTCAGTTCACTTGGGAGGTCGCTCTGGCGCACTCACCGCGGGCCACCAGCGGGCGCAGGCCCAGGTTGCGAACCAGGCGGTGCAGGTTGTTGGGGTGCAAGCCCAGGAGGCGCGCCGCTTCCGTGTAGTTGGACGAGGCCTGCTCGAGGGCGCGGAGAATGATCTGGCGCTTGGCTGCGTTCACCGCCTCGTGGTAGGTGACGGCCGGGGCCGAGTCCGATTCAAACAACGTCTCCGGCAGATCTTCCGGCAGCACCAGGGGTGTGGAACCGAGGACCACCGCCCGCTCGACGGCGTTTTCCAGTTCGCGCACGTTGCCGGGCCAGGCGTAAGCAGTCATGAGGGCTTCGGCCTGGGGCGAAAACCCGACCGCCTGCCGGTGCGCACGCCGCGCGAAGCGGGCGAGAAAGTGACGGGCCAGAGGCACAATGTCGTCCCGGCGCTCGCGCAAGGGCGGCAGGGTCACCGCCAGCACGTTCAGCCGGTAGTAGAGATCCTGGCGGAAGGCGCCGCGGCTCACGGCCTCCCGCAGATCCTGGTTGGTAGCCGCCAGGATCCGCAGATTCACCTCGACCGGCCGGGTGCCGCCCAGGCGTTCGAAACGCCGCTCCTGAAGCACGCGCAGCAGCTTGGCCTGGAGCCCCGGCGCCAGCTCCGCGATCTCGTCCAGCAGCAGGGTGCCTCCATCCGCCGCCTCCAGCTTGCCCCGCTTGGCCGCGATGGCGCCGGTAAAGGCCCCCTTCTCGTGCCCAAACAGCTCGCTTTCGAGCAAAGTCTCCGGGATGGAGGCCGAGTTGATGGCCACGAAGGGGCGGGCCGAGCGCGGGCTGTTGCGGTGTATGGCGCGCGCGACCAGCTCTTTCCCCGTGCCGCTCTCGCCCCGGATCAGAACCGTCGAATCGGCGGGCGCGATCCGGGCGATGGTGCGGTGCACGCGGCGCATGGCGGCGCTTTCGCCGATCATGTCGTGCTCGAGGTTCATCTCCGCCAGCAGCCGGCGGTTCTCCACCGCCAAACGCTCCAGCTCGCGCTCCAGGCGCAAGCCGGGCGGCGTCTCGCACTCATAGGTCAGGAATAGGAAGAGACAGTCGCCGATGCGGATCTCGTCGCCGTGCACCAGTTCGCGGCTGTTGACCGGGAGACCGTTGACCAGGGTGCGCCCGCGGCTGCGAACGCCGAAACGCTCGCCCGCGGCTTCAAGGGAACAGTGAAAGGGCGCCACGGACGGATCGTCGATTGCCAGGAGGTTCGACGGGTCCCGGCCAATGGAGACGGAGCGTTTGGGCAAAGCGAAGAAAGCCCCTTCGAGCGGTCCTGCAATCGCGATCAGCCTGGGATTCATCGCGCGGATACGCAGCCGGCCGTCCGGACAGTATTACGAATCCGGTTAGACGGAAGTTCCCGAATTTCGTCCCGCCGGAAACCGGCAATCGGAATTGATAGCCCGGGAATCCTCTT
>JADZAF010000186.1 GCA_020852755.1 Bryobacterales bacterium | reverse complement strand
GGAGCGAGACACCCCCAAGCCACACCGACAGGGCCGGCAGGTTGTAGTCCAGGCGCTCACATCGGAATTCAATTCCCTGGCCCCGGAGTGCCTTCTCCACGGTAGAAAGCAGGAGCCGCTTGGCGGGAGGGGTGTGAGCAAGCCCCACAAGGAGCACAACCATGGCGGCGCAGATAACTGCGATTCGCCCTAGTCGCCTCAGCTTCATGCCCTTGGGTCTAGCGCGCGCTGCGGAGAAGAGACTTCACTTTGTCAGCTTCCGGGGCATCCGGCGCCAGCTTCAGGAACAGCTGGAATTCGTTCACCATCCTGTCCGGCCGGCGCAGATTGCTGTAGGCAATTCCCGCATAGTAGTGAACATACGGGTTCTTCGGGTCGCGTTCGCTTGCCCGATCCAGCGTCGCCGCCGCCGCCCGGTAATCCTTCCGGTGAACCTGAAGCTTGCCTTGGGCGAAGAGGGCTTCTGCGCTGTCGGGGTTCGTCTGCAGCGCGTCATCGACAAGCTGCTGCGCCTCGTCGTAATGCTCCTGCCCCATGCGCGCCTGCGCCAGTCCCGCCTTAATCTGATCGACGCGGGGCTTCGAACCGGATCGCTGCTCCTCGGCCTGTTTGAACTGTTCGGCCGCCTGCGAATACTCTTTCAACTCCAGCAACGCCAGACCCCAATGGCATCGGGCGGCAACATTCTCCGGATCCGCCCTCACAACTTCCCGGAGTTCGGCGGCAGCCGCGCTGTACTTGCGTGTCTCGTAGAGTTCGATGCCCCTCCGGAGATCTGCGGCGAGAGTCAGAGCGGGCAGGGCAACCAAGAGTGGAACGAGAAGAAAATGCCAATCCAGTCTACTGCGCATGAGCCAGGACCTCCATCCCACCGGGTCCGCTCGCCTGAGTGAGCCGGGCGCGGTGTCCGGCGGCGTTATGTATCGTTCTGCAATTTCATTATGGCACGCGGCGGCGGGCGCTCCTGTCGACGGGCGTCTCAGCGGCAATTCAACTCCGTGCGTTCCCCGCCGGTCGGAGACGCTGCAGTTCATCTGGCGCCGACCACGCGGATGGGCAGGAAAACGTGCCTGGGGTGCACGAAGGCCGGCCAGGGAACTGGCGGCAGGTTTCGCGGCCGCGACGATTTCCGGGCCGCGGCCGAAGCCGCCGGACCTACCGTAGCCCGGCCAGTTCCTGCAAGCGCCGCCAGCTTTCCAGGCGCTCCCGCTCCACGCGCTTCAGGTGCTCGTCAGGTTGTCCCTCCGCGTCGAAATGCCGCGCAAAGCGGCCCTCGGTGCGGGCATAGGCAATGAACCCGACCGGCTCCTTGCCGCGCGGGCGCTGATACCAGTCCTGCTTGGGGCTGGGGTTGCCCTGAAGGCTCAGCCGGCCGCGCAGAGTGTCACCGTTGCGCGGGTCGTGAATCAGGAGCGGGAAGGTGCGCGAATCCACCGCCAGGCGCGCTTGCGCCACAGCGTGGTCGGGCGCCACCTCATGCTCGTTGATACAGGAGGCAAAACACACGATCAGCGCCGGGCCCATATATTCGTTGGCGGCCATCACCGCCCGGTAGAAATGGTTCAAATGCGCCGCCGTGGTCTGGGCGGCGAACACGCCGTTGTGCAGCATGGCAATCTGGGACAGTTCCGCGTGCCCCGGTTCCCCGGCATGGGAATCGAGCACCATCACCTTGATGTCCTGGCCGGAGGCCAGCAGGCGGGAAAGCGACTGCAGGCCGGCATCGCCCAGCGCGTCGTCGCCTCCCACGACCCACAAGCGCCGCTGCTGCTGCCCCTGCTGATCCCAGCGCAGCCGGATGCCCATGGCGTCGGCCGCCGCGTTCTCGAACAGCGAACTCGTCCAGGGGACCCCGAACGGGTTGTAGGGATAGGTGGAGCAGGCGCCGCAGCCGGTGGCGGCCACCACGCCGATCTGGTCCGGTCCGTAAACAAAGCCGCCGGCCGCCAGCAACAACCGCAGGGCCGTCGACTGGCCGCACCCGGCGCAGGAAACGCCGCCTCCGGTGAACAGGTGGGCACGGCTGCTGAGCATCATGTCGCCCAGCGACTTCTGGCTCAGGAAACGCGCGGGCGTCTCCGGCAGGTGCCGGAAGAGGTCCATGCCGCGGTCATAGGACCCCAGGTCCAGGGCCGCTTTGGGAACCATTTCCAGAGCCTTGGCGGCGCTGCAGGCCGTTACGCACTCGCCGCAGCCTTTGCACTTGTCCACGTCGATGAACAGGCCGAACAATCCGCCGTCGTACTTCTGTGTGGACGCGAAGCCGGCGTGCAGCTCTTCCCTCAGATCCACCCGTTCGATCTTCTTCAGCCGGACCTCCAGCTCGGCCGGCTCCACCACACGCGCCCAGATGGCCGTGTCCGGACAGATGCTGACGCAGTCCATACAGCCCGTGCAGGATTGAGGCAGGAACCGGGGCAGCTCGAGCGATACGTTGCGGAAACTGCGCTCCAGGGCGGTCGAAGCCGGCACCAGGCCGCGGGCCGAGTAGGCGTCGGCCTCAAGCTGCGATTCCCGCCCGCCCTCGTAAGCCTCCACGATGTGCTCGCAGAAATCGGCCGGGGTGAGAGCTTCGGGAACGGTCTCGAGCGGCAGTCCGGCGCGGATGCCGGGACGCAGCGCGTCCCCGGCAGGAACCTCGGGAAGATCCACCGCCGCCGCCTGCGCGTAACCCTGCCTCGCGGTCTCCGCCACCGCCTGGCCGGCAACGCGTTCCAGGGCCTCGAACATCTGCTCCACGGTCATGCCCGAGCGCCGTTGAAACGGCGCCAGACGGAGCAGGGTTCCCAGCCGGTCGCCGCCCGCGATCCACACCTGCAACTGCCGGCGTGCGATGGTCCTCAGCATTTCGGGCGAAAGCAGGTCCCGCTCCAGCGCGGAATTCAGGCACAGGATGCCGCCCGTCTTCAACTCTTCCAGCGATTCGCGCAGGCCGACTATCAGGTCTGCTTCCTGGACCCCCGCGCGGCAGCCGATCGGGCTGGAAGCGAACGTCAGGGAGTAGCCGGCAGGCAGGCCCACCCGCTCCCGAACAAGATCGGGATAGGCCTGAACCGAGAGGTTGAACAAGCCGGCCAGGTTCTCCGCCAGCTTGCGGTTCGCTTTCGCCGCCCGCGAACCGCCTGGTGAATAGACGCGCACGCTGAAGGCGTCTTCGGGAAGCAGGGACGGCGATTCGGCGGCAGGCAGCGCATCGGGATGATTCACGCCCAGCACGAAGAAACTCGTTCCCGCCCGGCGCATATTCTCGGCCGCAGCCAGCAGGTCGCCCGGGCGTATGTCGCGGCCGCCCAGGCCGGTGACTGCCGAGTGCACCTCCGGGATCCATTCGAACGGCTCGCCCGCGTTCCCCAGCACGGCATCCGCCAGCACGGACTTGACTTCCGCGGTGAGCGGGTTGGCGCCGGCCAGCGGCTGGTCGGTGCGCTCCAGCACCGTGACCGCCCGGCAGTTGGCCAGCAGGCGCGCCAGTTCCGGACCGGGGAAGGGCCGGAAACTGGTGACCGCGATGGCGCCCGCGCGTACGCCCTGACGGCGCAGGTGGTCCACCACCGCCATGGCCGTGTCCATCATGGAGCCCATGCCGATAAAGGCGAACTCGGCGTCGTCCATCGAGCGGGTCTCCAGCAGGGAATACAGCCGCCCGGTCCGGTCGAGGAACTCCTGCATGGCCGAGGCGAGCGCCGGCTTGACGCGATCGTAGAAGAAGCGCTGGGCTACCCGGCCTTTCATGTAGCTGTCGCGGCTCTGCGTGGCCCCGCTCATCAGGGGACGCCAGGGATTGAAGAGGCTGCGCAGCCGGTCGGCCGGGGCCCCGGCGTAATCGCGCATCATCTCCGGCTCGGGCAGGCGGACATTCTCCAGGGTGTGGGTGGTCAGGAACCCGTCCTGCGCGGCAAGGAAAGGCGTCTCCGAATATTCCGCGGCGCGGCGGGCGATGAGGCCCAGGTCGGCGGCCTGCTGCGCGTTGCGGGCGAACAGGACGCCCCAGCCACAGTCGCTGACCGCCATGACGTCGTCGTGTCCGGGCTCCAGGCTGGTGGCCTGGGAGGCCAGGGCGCGGGCAGCGGCGTGAAAGACCACCGGAAGGCGCTTGCCGGCGATCACGTGCATCACTTCCTTCATCTGCGCCAGTGATTCGCCGGACACGAAACTGGTGGCTCGTCCTCCGGCCAGCGCGAAGCCCTCCGCCGCGGAACCGGCGCTCAGTCCGGATTCCAGCATCAGGAACCGCGGCGCCTCTCCCCAGAGATTGCTCCTGCCGTCCCGCAGAGCGGCCTGGAAGGCCTCGCCGATGGCGTCGGCCGGCGTGCAGGGGCAAGCAAATGCCGCCTGCGAGATGTGGCTTTCCACCCAGGCGACGGCGCCGGCTCCGTCCGCGAGCGTGGCCGCACCGGGAAAGCGGGGCGGTTTGGGGCGGCTGGAAGCGGCGTACTCGGGGATATAAGGGCTGATGGACACGGATCCTCCTCGATTCGGAGATTGGCCGGTGCATTCGGGATACCAGAATGCAAATATCTCAAAACACGCCAGCAACCGGATGGACCCTCGGGTCAGGTGGGCGATATGCCCCAACCCCGAAGGCACTGCTGCCGCCACGATCTTCAACCGGCCTTCGCCGGGCAGGCCTGGGCAATCACTTCCAGCTTCTCGTCGCTCAAGTATCCGTAGCGGTTGATCCAGACCCGCCGCCGGGCGGCGCGGTAGGCCATGTTGAGCCGGCGCCGGAAGTCGCCGGCCGGGCCGTATCCGTGAGCCAGAGCATAAACCGGCGTGTCCCCCGCCTCGTTTTGGGCCTGGACGATCTTCCTCGCCTGGGCGCGGAGCCCTGCCGGGTGGGGGTCGCCGGGCTCCGGATAGACGTAGTCCGCCAGGCTGGACGGCGCCTCCCCGTCGGCGATATCGAACCAGTTCACCAGCGCCTTCACCAGCAGCGGCTCGCTCAGCCCCGGGTTGGTCTTGCGCAACTGCTCGCCGTAGAAACGCAGGATCACCGGCCAGTGCATGGTGTAGAGCTTGACGCTGATAGCCGTGCTGTGCCGGGCGGCGCGAGCGAAGTCCAGGCCGGAAGCCAGCGTGAATGGCGGCGGGAAGGCATTGGGCATCAGTTCCTTGGCGGCCCCGCCCGCTTCGCTCAGCGCGCGCCGGAAGCCGGCCAGCAACTCCTCGGCCAGGAGCGCCTTGAACCGCAGGAATACACCGATTCCCGGCTGTTCCGACAGCCGCCGCGCCAAAAGATACCGGCCGCCGTCGGGATCGAGCCAGGGGAGCAGGTGAGTGTCCCGGAGTCCGCCGTTTAACAGCCGGTAGAGGCCGTCAGCCGCCTGGCGCATGGGCTCCCAGGCTATCCCCAGCCGTTCGGCCGCGGCTCTGGCGGGCGGGCTGAAATCCAGGAAAACGTCATCCAGGAAATAGGGTGGATACTCCGGCCAATCCACTCGGATTCCGTCAATCTCCGGATAGGCCCGCGCCAGGTCCCGGATGAGCGCTTCGGTGTACCCGCGTATATGCGGGCTGGCCAGGCTGCCGTTGTTGGCCAGCCGGCGCGGGGGAATGCGGCCGTCGGGCAGCAGCGGCGTGTCGCCCGGCTGGGGCCCCCCGAACTGCACCCGGTATCCGGGTGGAATGGCTGCCTGGATCTGCAGATACGCCTTCAGGCCCAGGCGGCGCGCCGCCCGGATGAAGCCGGCCACTATGCCGCCCTGCTCCTCCGTCAGGCGCGTGGGGGGCGCCGGCTGATAGCGCAGGCCTGCGTACAGGCTGCGCTGGGCGGTGAAGCTGGGAGCCGTTCGGACAAACAGCTCGCGCCGGCCCCACAGCGGCCGGTCGAGCAACCTCACCTTGCCCGCCCCGGCGTCGATAGGCGGTTCGCGGCTGCCGGTCTTCTCGTCGGCTGGTTCCATGACGTAAGGCGAGGTAGCTACGGCAGTGGCGCCGGCCTTGACGAGATTGGCGAGAACCCGGTCGATGCCCTCGGTCTGGATATACTCAGGCATCACCGTGATGCCCACGAACCGCTCGGAGCCCATGCGGGGCCAGTATCGCATGGTACCGGCCCATCCCGGGCCTAT
>JADZAF010000185.1 GCA_020852755.1 Bryobacterales bacterium | reverse complement strand
TTCACGGCGGTGGCCAGTTCGGCCATGAGCATGGAGAAACCGCCGTCGCCGATGAAGGCCACGCACTGCCGGCCGGGATAGGCGATCTGGGCGGCCAGGGTGTAGGGGAGACCGCAGGCCATGCTGGCCAGGTTGCCCGAGCAGGAGAACATCATGCCCCGCCGGGCCGGGATGTGCCGGGCCCACCAGGTGGTGATGGTGCCCGAATCGGAGGAAACGATGGCGTCGTGCTGCAACCGGCGCCCGAGTTCCGCCGCCACCACCTGCGGCTTCATGGGCTTATCGGTGCGGGTCGCGCGCGCGAGCATGAGCTCGTTCCAGTCCTTCATATCCTTTTGCGCGCGCTCGAGGAAGGAGCGGTCTTCGTTGCGCTGGAGCAGCGGCAGCAGGGCCTCCAGCGTGCGCCGGCTGTCCCCCACCAGGCCGGCCTCGACCGGGTAGCGCAGGCCGATGCGCATGGGGTCCAATTCGATTTGCACGCCCCTGGCCTTGCCCGGCTTGGGCAGAAACTCCAGGTAGGGAAAGCTGCTGCCGACTATCAGCAGGGTGTCGCAATCGTCCATGGCATCCTGGGACGGGCGTGTGCCCAGCAGGCCGATGGTTCCGGTGGTGTAGGGGCTGTCGTCGGGCAGGCAGGCTTTGCCCAGCAGGGCCTTGATGACGGGCGCGCCCAGGCGTTCGGCGACCGCTTCCAGCTGGCCGGTGGCGCGCAGCGCGCCCTGGCCCGCCAGAATGGCGATCTTGCGGCCCGCGTTCAGGACCTCCGCCGCGCGGCGCAGATCCTGCTCGGAGGGCAGGCGCGCGCCGAGGGCGGAGACATCGGAGGTGTGGACATAGCCCTGGTTGCGCTTGGAGGCCTGGTCCGGGTCCACCTGCTTCTCCTGGATGTCGGTGGGACAGGTGATGTGAGCCACGCCGCGGTAGCTGAGAGCGGTGCGGCAGGCCAGGTCGGCCAGGTTCTGCACGTGGTTGGGCCCCATCACGCGCTGGTTGAAAACGCAGACGTCCACGAAGAGCTTGTCGAGCTCCACGTCCTGCTGGGCATGCGTGCCGATCAGGTCGTGGTAGTGCATGCCGGTGATGGCGAGCACGGGCTGGTGGTCCATCCTGGCATCGTAGAGGCCGTTCAACAGGTGAATGCCGCCCGGACCCGAGGTGGCCAGGCAGACTCCCAGCTTGCCGGTGTACTTGGCGTAGGCGCAGGCCATGAAGGCGGCGGTTTCCTCGTGCCGGACCTGGATGAAGCGGATCCTGTCCTGGCGGGTGCGCAGGGCTTCCATGAAACCGTTGATGCCGTCGCCCGGCAAACCGAAGACGACATCGACTCCCCAGTCGTGAATGGCATCCATGAATACGTCGGCCGCAGTCCGGGCCATATTCTCCTCCTCTGACTGTCAGGTCTTCATGTATCTGGGACACATAGTCCCGTGGCCGCCGGTGGGTGGCGGGCCCGGAGCCAAAACGTGAGGCGGTGGCGGCGGAGTTCGGATTCCAGGCCGCGGGCCTGGCGCGGCGGAACGCGGGCCGGCTGTTTCCGACAGCCGGCGCCAGGCTGAGTGGCCATTTCCCTGAATGCAGTGCACGTCTGCGGCCAGCGTTTGTTTGGGCGCAATCCACTTTCCATATCCGGGATGCGAATTCGACGCGGAACGCCGGCGCCCCGCTGCGGCACGTGGTCCGAGAGTTCGAGGCCGCCGGAGCGCCCGATGGCGTTCTCAAACCTGCCGCGGGGGCATTCCTGCCGCCAGAATGCGGAAGCGGCTTCGCCTCAGGACCGCGCCCTCCGAGACATCAGCAGGGCGGCTACGGCCGCGGCCGCCAGGCCCACGGCTTTGCGGTGCATACTCAGCCACAACTGGGCGGAGAACGGGCGGGCACGCTCGTCGAAATCGCCGTGCGCCCCGTGATCGCCGGGCACCGGCGCCCACAGGTTATCCTTGCGATCGGGCGGCGCCGGCCCGTCGTACTGCTGCGACTCGTACCCGTTGCGGGCCAGGTACCAGTCACCAAGACCGGGGAACATCTTGTTGCCCACGATCGCCTTGACGGTAGGGAATCCCACATAGACCTCGCGGCGGCCCGTGCGGGCGGCCCACACGATCGCATCGGCAGCCACCTCGGGCTGGAAGATCGGCGGCACCGGCTGCGGCTTACGGGGCAGGCGGGTCTTCACCCAACTGAACTGCGGCGTATTCAGAGCCGGCATCTGCACCATGGAGAGCCGCACCTTGCTCCTGTCATGCAGCAGCTCGGCGCGCAGAGAATCGTTGAAACCCTGAATGGCGTGCTTGGCGGCGCAGTAGGCGGACTGCAGCGGGATGCCCCGATAGGCCAGGGCCGAGCCGACCTGCACGATGGTTCCGGAATCGCGCGGCAGCATGCGCTTCAAAGCCGCCAGGGTTCCGTAAACGCAGCCCAGGTAGGTAACGCCGGTGACCCGCTTGTACTCCTCGGGAGTCATTTCCTTGACCGGAGAGAAGACCGAGACCATGGCGTTGTTGACCCACACGTCAATCCGCCCGAAGGCGCGCTCGACCGCGGCCGCGGCTGCTTCCACCTGTTTGGAGTCGGCCACGTCGGCGGGGAGCACAAGAGCCCGGGTTCCGGCCGCTTCGGCTTCGCGGCGGGCCGCCTCGAGCGCCTCCCGATTCCGCGCGATCAGGCCGAGACGCGCACCCTCGCGCGCGAAGGCTCGTGCAGTGGCGCGGCCCACACCCGCCGACGCACCGGTGATGACCACGACCTGGCCACGTTCCGGCGGATTCTCCATCCAATCTCCCCTCAACTCCAATGTAAAAGCGCACGCAGCGGATGGAGAGGGCAGTTGGGCGGCAGCGTCCAGACGACCGGTGACGCCGCGCACGTCCACACCCGCGCGGATCGAGAGAGTCCGCGAAGCCGGAAAAGGGCAGGCGGCACGAGCGCCGCCAGGCCTTCCGCCCCTACTGGCTCATGCCGCGCGCGGAGATCGGCCAGATGGCCTCGACGGCATCGCCACGCAGGCAGTAGATGCGGTCGTAGAGGTTCACGGTGGGATCGCAGTGCGGGACGATGAATTCGATGCGGGCGCCCACCTCCACCGGCGCCGAGGGACTCGCCAGATCCACGCGGCCATGCTCGTCGCCCGCCCACCGGTACGAGATCCCTTCGATGTTCTTCGGCGCCGGTCCGAAAGTCCGGTCGGTGGCGAAGGCCTTGAATCCGCCGTCTACAATCGCAAAGCGGCTGGAAGGCTTGCTGACCACGGTGGTCAGCACCGTCAGGGCATTGTCGAAATCGTTGTACACCGGGCCGGCGGCGCCGCCGATCTTGTTGTAATCCACGTCCATGAAGATGAAACTGCCGGGCTGCAATTCCGTCACCCCGTCGATTTCGGAATCGATGTTGTAGGTTCCGGTGGAAGCGCCCGTCAGCAGCGGGCAGGCGATCCCCTTGGCCTCAAACAAGCGGCGGGTCTCGACGGCCTTGCCCATGGCTTCGCGCGAAGCCCGGGTGCGCTGCTCGAAGCCGGTAGTGTGCGAAGCGCTCCCCGCGTAGGCTTGAATGCCGGCCAGTTTCAGGTTGGGCAGCGAGACGATCTGCCGCGCCAGCTCCAGGGCGGGCTCGCCCGGCATTACGCCGGTGCGGCCCAGGTGCAGATCCACGGCCACGTTCAGCTTGACCCGGCCCGCGCCCGCCGCTTCGTTCAGATCGCGCGCATTCTGCGCATTATCGACGCAGAAGATGGTGTCCTTGTGGCGCGATGCCAGGCGGACCGCGCGCTCGATCTTGTGCCTGCCCACCACTTCGGTGGTGACCAGCAGGCCGGTCACTCCCTCTTTGGCGAAGGCTTCCGCCTCGCTGAGCTTGGCCGCGCAGCATCCCACCGCGCCCGCCCGGATCAGCCGTTTCGCCACTTCCGGACACTTGTGCGTTTTGCCGTGCGGCCGCAGCGCGCGATTGCGCTCCCGCGCGAAGCGGGTCATCTTGGCCACGTTGGCCTCGAAGGCGTCCAGGTCCAGCAGGAGCGCCGGAGTGGGGAGGTCGGCGCGGCTGAGCTTTCCCTTCAGATCGCCTCGGGCGAGCAGCCGGTCCACGTCGGCCAGACTGCAGGCGCCGGCCGCGGCCAGAAAAGTTCTTCGGTTCACAGCTTACCTCCAGGAGGGATTGGTGGCATCATAGCACGCCCGGCCCGGCGATCAGATCTTGAGGAAGATCTTGCGCTGATAGAGCCAGTAGCACAGGTACCACATCACGGCCAGCGTGAGCAGGTTCTGGGGAATCGCGCCCAGCTTTCCCAGATACCAGAAGTGGCCCGTGAAGACTCCCAGCCCGCGGTAGAGCCAGCCGTGCAGCACCTGCGAGAAGGAGTAGATGAAGATCGAATTCATCCCCAGCACCAGGAAGGGGAAAACCCATTTCCGGTAACCGCGCACTTCCACGAGCCAGTAGAAGGCAATCAGCATCAGGATCACCCAGCCGGCGGAGAGGAAGGTGAACGAAGCCGTCCACAGCCGCTTGACCACCGGGTTCACCGGCGCCAGGGCCAGCCCCACGGCGAAGGCCGCCGCCGCCGCGCCCGCCAGCACCTTGAGCCGGTAGGCGTGCGCGGAGGGGCGGATCAGCAGGGCGCCCGCCCAGCATCCGAATAGAATGGTGACCGCGTTCCCGATGAAATTGATGGTGGTGTAATACCCGCTGTAGTTGTAGCCCAGGATGGCCTGATCGATTACCGCGCCGATATTTCCGGTTTTGGAAAAAGCGCCGTCGGGACCGGGGAACAGCACGAACAGCGCCCAGTATCCGCCCAGCATGCCCACCGCCGCCGCAACCTGCGCCTTCCAGCGCAGCCGGGTGATCAGGAAGCACAGGAAGTAGCCGAAGGCGATCTGGCAGAGCACGTTGATCAGCTGCAACTGCGGCCGGGCCCTGCCGCCGCCGAAGTTGGAGAGGATGTTGCTCAGCAGGATGAGCGCGAAGGAGCGCCAGGCGACGTGCCGGAACAGTTCCTTGAACCCGTCGCCCTGCGCCTCCCGGCGCGCCAGGGCGAAGGGCATGGCCAGGCCCACCATGAAGGTGAAGGCCGGCTGGATGAGGTCCCAGAAGGTGATGCCCTCCCAGGCGGCGTGCTCCACCTGGCGGGCCAGCCATTCGAACCCGGGATAGGCGGAGAAGGCCGCAAACCCGAATCCGTGGGAGACCAGGAGCAGCATGATGAACCCGCGATACGCGTCCAGGCTCACCAGCCGCCCCGCCGTTTTCCGCTCGATGACCGGCGCGGTCTGCGCCGGCGCTGTCTCGGTCGAAATGGATGGCATGGCTTCTCTTCCTCCGCGGATCTACTCGATGACCAGCAGCAGGTCCTTGGCTTCCACCTGCTGGCCGGCCTGCACGGCGATCTGCTTCACGGTCCCGCCCACCGGAGCATAGACGGTGGTCTGCATTTTCATGGCTTCCATCACCAGCAGGCGGTCGCCCTGATTCACGGTCTCGTTCAATTCCACGGCCAGGCTCGAGACCACTCCGGGCATGGGCGCTCCCACCTGCCCCGCCCTGGCCGGGTCGGCCTTCTGCCGCTGCGGCTCGGCGGCCCGCAGCGATTTGTCGCGGACGTTGACCTCGCGGGGCTGCCCGTTCAACTCGAAGAAGACGGTACGGTATCCGTCCGGGCGCGGATCGCCCACGGTCAGGAACTTGACGATGAGGGTCTTGCCCGGCTCGATATCCACCCAGATCTCCTCGCCGGTCTTCATGCCAAAGAAGAACTGCGGGCTGGGCAGCACGTTCAAGTTGCCGTAGGTCTGCTGCGCGCCGGCGAACTTGACGAACACCTGCGGGTACATCAGGTAGCTGAGCACCTCGTCGCGGGCCACCTCACGGCCGACTTTCGCCTCGACGGTCCGGGTGGTTTCCTCCAGGCCGGCCGGCGGCAATTGCGCGCCCGGACGCCCGTGGCGGGGCCTGGCCCCGCGCAGGATGGTCTTCTGCAGCTTGCGCGGCCAGCCTCCCTCGGGGCGGCCCAGCGCGCCGGAGAACATCTCGACCACCGAATTGGGAATGTTGAGGTGGTGATTGGGACCCAGGCGCTCGAACTCCTGCATGGTCATGCCGTGGGTAATCAGGAACAGGGCCATGTCTCCCACCACCTTGCTGGAAGGCGTGACCTTCACTATATCGCCGAAGGCCCGGTTGACCTCGGCATAGGTGCGGGTGATCTCGGGCCAGCGGCCGCCCAGCCCCATGGATTCGGCCTGTTCCCTCAGGTTGGTGATCTGGCCGCCGGGGATCTGGTGCAGGTAGACCTCGGCCGACCCGGCCCTGGCCCCGGTGTCGAACGGCGCGTAGATCTCGCGCACGGCCTCCCAGTAGTCGGCGCAGTCGTTCAATGCGTTGAGGTCCAGGCGGCTGTCGCGCGGCGTGTTGGCCAGGGCGGCCACAATCGAATTCAGGTTGGGCTGGCTGGTCTGGCCGCTCATGGAAGCGATGGCGCAATCGGCCACGTCCACGCCCGCCTCGGCCGCTTTCAACACCGAACCGGCGTTGATGCCGCTGGTGTCGTGGGTATGGAAATGGATGGGGACCGAGCAGGAGTCGCGCAGGGCCCGCACCAGCTTCTCGGCCGCGTACGGCTTGGCCAGGCCGGCCATGTCCTTGATGGCGATCAGGTGGGCGCCCATGCGCTCCAGTTCCCTCGCCATCCGCACGTAGTAATCCAGCGTGTACTTCTTCTCGCGCGGGTCCAGCAGATCACCCGTATAGCAGATGGCGGCTTCGCACACCTTGCCCGTGCGCCGCACCGCGTCCATGGCAACCCGCAGGTTGGGCAGCCAGTTCAGGGAGTCGAAGATGCGGAAGATGTCGATGCCCTGATCGGCCGCTTCCTCGATGAAAGCCCGCACGACGTTGTCCGGATAGGCCGCGTAGCCCACTGCGTTCGAGGCCCGCAGGAGCATCTGGAAGCAGATGTTGGGGATAGCCTCGCGCAGAGCGCGCAACCGCGCCCAGGGGTCTTCCAGCAGGACGCGCATGGCGGTGTCGAACGTCGCGCCGCCCCACATCTCCAGGCTGTAAAGATTGGAGAGGCGGTGGGCGATGAAGTTGGCCGCACCCAGCATGTCGTAGGTGCGCAGACGGGTGGCCAGCAGGGACTGGTGCGCGTCGCGGAAGGTAGTGTCGGTGAGCAGCAGGTGCTTCTGCGCGCGCGTCCAGCGGGCGAAACCCTCGGCGCCCAGTTCCTGCAGCTTCTGGCGGGTCCCCTTGGGCGGCGCGGAGAGGTCCTGCGGCAGGGCGGGCACGCGGGGCAGGCGCGCGGGCCTGGGCCGTCCCGCGACCTCCGGGTTGCCGTTCACGATCACTTCCCCCAGATAGGTGAGCAGCCTGGTGGCGCGGTCGCGGCGGGCCACGAAGTGAAAGAGCTTGGGATTATCGTCCAGGTAGGAGGTCGTGGCGCGGCCGGACTGGAAGATCTCGTCATTGACCACGTTCTCCAGGAACGGGATGTTGGTCTTGATGCCGCGAATCCGGAACTCGCGCAGGGCCCGGTCCATGCGCCGGCAGGCCTGCCGGAAGTCCTGAGCCCAGGCGGTCACTTTGACCAGCAAGGAATCGTAGTAGGGCGTGATGCCGGCGCCGCCGTAGGCCGAAGCGCCGTCCAGACGGATGCCGAATCCCGCCGCCGAGCGGTAGGTATGGATCCGGCCGTAATCCGGAATGAAATTGTTGGCGGGGTCCTCGGTGGTGACACGGCACTGCAGGGCGTATCCGTTGGGCGAAATGCGCTCCTGCGCCGGCAGCGAGAGGGGCGGCTCGTGCAGTTTTACGCCCTGGGCGATCAGGATCTGGCTCTGCACGATATCGATGCCGGTAACCATTTCGGTCACCGTGTGCTCCACCTGGATCCGCGGGTTCACTTCGATGAAGTACCAGCGCCCGGTGTCCGCATCCACAAGGAACTCCACCGTCCCGGCGTTGTAGTACCCGGCCGCCCGGGCCAAGCGCACCGCCGCGGCGGTGATCTCCGGCCGGATGGCCGGGTCGAGGGCCACGGCCGGGGCCACCTCGACCACCTTCTGGTGCCTGCGCTGGACCGAGCAGTCGCGCTCGAACAGGTGCAGGTAGCTGCCGTGGAGGTCCCCCAGGATCTGTACCTCGATGTGCCGGGCCCGGCGTATGTACCGCTCGAGGAAGACCGCGTCGTTGCCGAAGGCGCCGGCGGCTTCCCGCCGGGCCTCGTCCAGGCGGCTGTGGAAGTCCGCCTCCCGGCCGACCACGCGCATGCCGCGGCCGCCGCCGCCGAACGCGGCCTTGATGATCAGCGGAAAGCCGATCTCGCGCGCCAGCCGGGCTGCCTCTTTCGGGTCGGCCACCGGCTCCGGGGTCCCGGGAATCACCGGGATCCCGGCCTTCTGGGCCAGCGCCCGGGCGGCGGTCTTGTCCCCAAGCAGCTTCAGGATCCGGGAACTGGGCCCGACAAAGGTGATCCCGGCCCGCTCGCAGGCCGCCGCCAGGGCCGGGTTCTCCGAGAGAAACCCGTAGCCGGGATGGATGGCGTCCACTCCCTTTTCCACAGCCAGCGAAAGGATGCCGTCGTAATCCAGATAGGCCTGGACTGGCCCCAATCCATCCCCGACCAGGTAGGCTTCGTCGGCTTTGAACCGGTGCAGGCTGAGCCGGTCCTCTTTCGAGTAGATTCCCACCGTGGTAAGCCCCAGCTCGGTGGCCGCGCGCATGATCCGGATGGCGATTTCGCCGCGATTCAGAGCCAGCAGTTTCTTCATGTTGAGAGGAATCCCGCGACGGCCGCCTCCGTGGGGTGGTGGCTCGGTTCTCCAGCATAACATGGAACTTTCGCCACCCCGTTTCCGTATTCCGGGCTGAGGTGAGTGATGGTTCGATCCGTCAGTGCCGCAATCATGGCCGCGTCCGTGCTGGTCCTTACCGGCTGCGACTTAGAGGAGTTCGGCAGCTCCAACCGCTACCACGAAGACTTCCACTACGCCTACCCGCTCAAGGCCGGGGGCCGGATCTACCTGGAGAATTTCAACGGTCCGGTCGAGATCACCGGCTGGAACGACGATTCGGTCGAGATCAACGGGACCAAGTACGCCGCGACCGAGGAATTGCTGGCGGCGCTCAAGATCGACATTGTCCCGACCAGCGATTCAATCCGCATCCGCACCGCCCGGCCTTCGGGCCGCCGGGGGAACATGGGCGCCAAGTACATCCTGAAGGTGCCCCGCAAGAGCGTTCTGGAGCGGATCAGCAGCTCGAACGGCCCCATCCGGGTGACCGATGTGGACGGCCCGGCGCGGCTGCGGACCTCCAACGGGCCGGTTCGGGCCCTGGATCTGCGCGGCGAACTGGAGGTGCGCACCAGCAACGGTCCGATTGAGGTGAAAGGCCTGGAGGGCCCGGCGGTGCTGGAAACCTCGAACGGGCCGGTCCGGGCCGAGCGTATCCGCGGCGCCTTCCTGGCCTCCACCAGCAACGGCCCCATCGAGCTGGTCCTGGAGTCGCTGAGTGACAAGGACGTGGAAGCCACCACGAGCAACGCGGGCATCACCCTGCGGCTGCCCCCTTCGGTGAACGCGCGGTTGAAGGCGGACACCAGCAACGGCTCCGTCTCCAGCGACTTCGAAGTCCAGAGGGAAGGCTCGGCCAGCCGCACGCACCTGGAAGGAACCATCGGCGGCGGCGGCCCGCTGGTCAGGCTTTCGACCAGCAACGGGAGTATCCGCCTGCAGCGCACCAGCGACTGACGGCAGCCTGGGAGGAAGAGCAAACCTCGGGGACAGAGTCAGTCCCCAGGTTTGGATGCGCCATCCGGGATCCGCAACCCTACGGTTGTGCGGTCACCGGCGCGCTCCACCAGCTCGGCCTGCACCACGAAGCGCTTGGGCGCCGGGCCCAGGTAGTAGAAGGGAAAGCAGGTGACCAGCGTGAGAGTGGCTTCGGGGCGAGGCTGGATGAGTCCGGTGTTGGTCGGGTAAACGACGCGGGTCCGGGTGACCCGGTAGCGGTGCACTGCTCCGCCGGATTCGAGGAGAATTTCGTCGCTCTCGCGAATATCCTTAAGGATGCGAAAGTGAGTATCCCGGTGGCCGGCGATCACGCAGTTGCCGGCCGTGCCGGGGAGCGCCGTCCCCTCCAGGTGCCCGGGCCCCTTCAAGAGTTCTTCTTTGCCGGTGCCTTCGACCACGAACATCTGCGCGTCCAGACGCGGGATGGCGAGGCGGCCGATCAGGTCGCCGGGCCGGTAGGACGGGCGGGGCTCCGGCCTGATTTCCGTCCAGGTCTCTTGCGCTTCCTTCTGCGACCGGATGCCGGTGTAGACGGTCCAACCCCCGATCGCCAGCAGCACAACGCCGGACAGGATCAGCAGCCAGGAGAAGAGACGCTTGGCCATAGGGGAAAGGAACCGGCGCGCGCCCTCCACGCGCGCCGGGAATGCTCATCATCCGCGCGGCCGGCGAATCGCCAGGCCCGCGCCGCTCAGCAGACCGCCGCCCAACAGCAGGGCCAGCCAGTTGGCGCTGGTTTCCGGCATGCGGACCGGAGCGGGCGCCGGAGCGGGAGCGGGCGCGGCTTCAGGCGCGGGCTCGGGCGCCGGAGCGGGCGCCGCTTCGGGCGCGGGCTCGGGAGCCGGAGCGGGCGCGGGCTGAGCCTGGGCTACCTCCTCGGCCGGCTGCTCGGCGGGAACCGCCTCATAGGTGGCCGCCACGGTCACCGGCTCGGCACGCTCCCGGATGCGCGACTTGACCGCATCGGGCAACACGAACTCGTAGCCGTAGTTCTTGCCCTGCACCCAGATCTTGTCGAAGTAGTAATCGTTGCCGATGTGATGCAGGATCACGGTCGTGTCATCCGGCGTACGGTTATCGAGGGCCGGGAGGGTGATGGCCGACGTCTCGAACTTTTGGCCGTCGTTCGAGTAAATCGTCAATGTCCGCGGATTCCCGGAACCCGGCAACTGCCGTATGGTGTATTCGCCGGGCGGCAACGTTTTGTCGGTAAGAGTTACCGAATAGGGCAGGTCGACGACCACCTTGTCGTACAGGGGTCCCTGCCCGAAAGCGAATCCAGCGATGCACAGAAACAGCACCGCCGGCTTGACCAACTGCGGAATTCTCATACTGTCTCCTTTCGGAAATCCTGAAGCGTTCATGGAGTCGAGGGGGCTACTGCTCCCTGAGGTCGGTGATGACACTGCCCCTCTCGTTTCCGGCGTTCAGGCCGGCATTCAGGCAGACGAAAGGCCTCCCAACGCGGTTGCCCCCGGAGGTCCGGCGAAGGTGTTCGCGTTAACAAGCCTTTCTCCCCTCTGCCGCTGATAGGAGGAGCAACCACGCTGCCAGCGTAAGGTTCGCCGCAAAGTTATCCCGCCGGGGCGATCTGGTATCCTTATCCCTTCATGGCTCAGTATTCGATCGGCGTGGACTTAGGCGGCACCAATCTGAGGGCGGCCGCGATCAGTTCCTCCGGCCAGTTAATCGAGAAGATCTCCGGGGGGACCAACCTCTCCGAGGGCCGCGAAGCGGTCATCCAGGACATGGTGAACGCGATCCGGAAACTGCAGGCCAGTTGCGGCCGCGACTCCCTGGCCGGCGTGGGCATGGGCGTTCCGGGCTTCATACTCCTGAAGGAAGGGATCATCCGGGGCTCGCACAATCTGCCGGGCTTCAACGACTATCCCATCCGCGACGATATCGAGCGCCGCCTGGGCGCGCCGGTGATCCTGGAGAACGACGCCAACGCCGCGGCGCTGGGCGAAAAATGGATGGGCGCCGGCCGCGAAGTGGACGACCTGGTGCTTCTGACCCTCGGCACCGGAATCGGCGGGGGCATCATCTCGGGCGGGCGGGTGCTGCACGGCTATCTGGGCATGGCGGGAGAGCTTGGACATCTCACCGTGGTGCCCAACGGGAACCCCTGCGGGTGCGGCAACGTGGGCTGTCTGGAAAAACACGCCTCTGCAACCGCCGTGGCCTCCATGGCGCGCCTGCTGGCCCTGGGCGACAACCTGACCGCGGCCGACGTCTACGAACTCGCCATGAAGGGCGAGGAGAGCGCCAAGCGCATCTTCACCGCCATGGGGCAGGCGCTGGGCACTGCGCTGGCCATGCTGGTCAACGCCTTCAACTTTCCGCTCTACCTGCTGAGCGGCGGCCCGCTGGCCGCGTGGGACCTGTTCGCCCCGGCGATGATCGAGGAGATCCGCCGGCGTTCGTTCACCTTCCGCATCACCGAGAC
>JADZAF010000184.1 GCA_020852755.1 Bryobacterales bacterium | reverse complement strand
CGCTCCTCCGCCCTGGCCTCCAAGGCCACCGGCTTCCCCATCGCCAAGATCGCGGCGAAGCTGGCCGTGGGTTACCGGCTGGATGAGATCGCCAACGACATCACCCGCAAGACGCCCGCCTGCTTCGAGCCCACCATCGATTACGTGGTGGCGAAGATTCCCAAGTGGCAGTTCGAAAAGTTCTCCGGCGCCGAACCCGCGCTGGGCACCCAGATGAAATCGGTGGGCGAGGTGATGGCCATCGGCCGCACCTTCAAAGAAGCTCTGTGGAAGGGCATCCGCAGCCTGGAGACGGGCAAGGCTTTCGGTTCGGAAAACTACGACAAGGCGCTGATTCCCCAGAAGCTCATCACCGCCACTCCGGAGCGGCTCGGCTACCTGCGCTTCGCCCTCGAGTGCGGCTACACGGTCGAGCAGGTCCACGAAATGACCGCCATCGATCCCTGGTTCCTGGAGCAGCTCAAGCAGACCGTGGACTTCGAGCAGCAGTTGAAGAGCCTGACTCTCGACTCGGTTTCGCGCGAGACGCTGGTCCAGGCCAAGCGCTACGGCATCTCCGACATCCAGCTCGCCCGCGCGTGGGGCGCCACCGAGATGGCCGTGCGGGAGAAGCGGCGGCAGATGGGCATTCGCGCGGTATTCAACCGGGTGGACACCTGCGCGGCCGAATTCGAAAGCTTCACCCCCTATCTGTATTCGAGTTTTGAATCCGAGTGCGAGGCCGAACCCAGCGAACGCAGGAAGGTCATGATCCTGGGCAGCGGGCCCAACCGCATCGGGCAGGGGATCGAATTCGATTACTGCTGCTGCCACGCCGCCTTCGCTTTGGACGAGTTCGGCGTCGAGTCGATCATGGTTAACTGCAATCCCGAGACCGTGTCGACCGACTACGACACCAGCGACCGCCTCTACTTCGAGCCGCTGACTTTGGAGAACGTGCTGAACATCAGCGACACGGAGAAGCCCGACGGCGTGATCGTGCAGTTCGGCGGGCAGACCCCGCTGACGCTGGCGCTGCCGCTGAAGCGCGCGGGCGTGCCCATCATCGGGACCGATCCGGAGAACATCGACCTGGCCGAGGACCGCAAGCTGTTCGGCCGGCTGCTGTCGGAACTGGGGGTGGCCTCGCCGGCCTGGGGCACCGCGACGGGGGTGGAAGAGGCCTGCGCGGCGGCCAACCGCATCGGCTACCCGGTGCTGGTGCGTCCCAGCTACGTGCTGGGCGGGCGCGCCATGGCGATCGCTTACGAAGAGAGCGCCATCCGCCAGTACATGCGCGAGGCGGTCGTCTTTTCGCAGGAGCGCCCGGTCCTGATCGACCGCTTCCTGGAAGACGCAACGGAGGTGGACGTAGACGCGCTGAGCGACAGCGAGGACGTGCTGATCGCCGGCATCATGGAGCACATCGAGGAGGCCGGGATCCACTCGGGCGACAGCTCCTGCGTGCTGCCCGCCACTTCACTGGGCAGGGGCGAACTGGCGGCGATCGAAGACTACACGGTCAAGCTGGCCCGGGCCCTCAAGGTCATCGGGCTGATGAACGTTCAGTACGCGATCAAAGACGGAACGGTTTACGTGCTGGAGGTCAATCCCCGGGCCTCGCGCACGGTGCCCTATGTGAGCAAGGCGACCGGCGTGCCGCTGGCCAAGGTAGCCGTGGGCCTGATGACCGGGAAGCGGCTGCGCGAGCTGTCGCACCTGACCGGCGGCTATTCCTCGGGCGTGCTGCCGGTGCCGCAGTTTTTCGTCAAGTCGCCCGTGTTCCCCTTCAGCAAGTTTCCCGGAGTGGACCCGGCGCTGGGTCCCGAGATGCGCTCCACGGGCGAGGTGATGGGCGTCGGCGAGAATTTCGGCGAAGCCTTCGCCAAGGCGCAGTTGAGCGCTGGGACGCCGCTGCCCGACCAGGGCTGCGTGTTTGTCAGCGTGAACGACCGGCACAAACCGGAAGCGGCCGTGATCGCGCGGCGCCTGGCGGACCTGGGCTTCCGCCTGGTGGCGACGCGCGGGACGGCGGCGGCGCTGAACGCCGCGGGGTTGAAGTGCAAGACGGTGCTGAAGGTCAATGAAGGGCGGCCCAACGCGGCCGACCTGCTGAAGGCCGGCTCCATCCAACTGGTGATCTACACGGTGGCGGGCGGTCCCGCTTTTCAGGACGAGAAGGCCATCCGCCGGGCGGCCCTGCAATACCGGGTGCCTTGCATCACCACCTTGAGCGGAGCGCGCGCGGCGGCCGGAGCGGTGGCGGCGCGCCGCCGGGATCCCATACGGGTGTGGAGCCTGCAGGAGATCCATCAGGTGAAGAAGACGGCTGTGTAGAAGGGGGGCCGAACCGGGCTTTCCGAATCCTGAGCCGGATGGGTCCGCGATCACGCGTTAACAAGCAAGAACAGATGAAAACCGCTTTGCTGTGTTTCGCCCTTGCGGCCCAGGGGGCGAATCCTGTCGCACGCCGGCCCGCGGCGCTTCAGCCGGCGTTGTCGTTCTCGACGTTCCTGGGCGGCGCCGACGACGCCGACATGGCCGACCGCGGCATGGCCGTGGCCGTGGATGCCGGAGGCTCCATCTACATCGCGGGCAACACCGGCGCGCTCGACTTCCCGACCACGCCCGGGGCCTACCAGCCCCGGCCTCGCGGCACGACCAACCAGGCCCGCGCCGAAGTGTTCGTGGCCAAGCTCGATCCCGCCGGGTCGAAGATCGTGTACGCGACGTACCTGGGCGGTTCCGGCCGCGACTACGTCACCGGCATCGCGGTGGACGCGCAGGGCAACGCCTACCTGAGCGGCTACACGGACTCGCCCGATTTCCCGGTGGTCAATGCCGTTCAGGGGACCCGGCGCGGCGCGCAGGACGCTTTCGTCGCGAAGCTGAATCCCGACGGGTCGGCGCTGGTTTACTCCACGTATCTGGGCGGCTCGGGCGATGACCTGGCCCGCGCGATCGCGATCGATGCCTCGGGCGAAGCGGTTGTCGCGGGGGGCACGACTTCGGCTGACTTCCCGACCAGCGAGGGCGCGGCCGGGCGGACCTACGGAGGCTCCGGCGATGCTTTCGCCAGCCGCCTCTCGGCATCCGGTTCCCGTCTGGTCTACTCTACCTACCTGGGCGGCTCGGGGCCGGACGAAGCCAGGGGAATCGCGCTGGACGGGGACGGCAATGCCTACGCCGGCGGCACGACCGGCTCAAACAACTTCCCGGTCAGGAACGCCCTGCAGGCGGCCCGCGCGGGCGGCGAGGATCTCTTCCTGGCGAAGCTGGCGGCCTCCGGCGCGGAGGTGGTCTTCTCGACCTACCTTGGAGGGCAGGGAAACGAAGCGGCCGGGGGCGTGGCGGTGGACCGCGAAGGCAACATCCACTTCACCGGCAGAACCGAATCGCGGGACTTCCCGCTCCGTAACCCATCGCAGGCCGGCTTCGGCGGCGGATTCGTGGACGCGGTGTTGATGAAAGTGGCTGCGGACGGGCGGACGCTGCTCTACTCGACCTACCTGGGAGGCAGCGGCATCGATGTCGGCGAGGACGTGGCCGCCGATGCGGGCGGACAGGCCTACGTGACCGGTTTTTCCGATTCCGCCGACTTTCCGGCGCTGGGCCTGCCGGCGGTCACGGGGAACCAGGGCGACGGCGCTTTCGCGGTAAAGTTCGAGAGCGGCGGATCACCGGTTTACACGATCCTGCTGGGCGGCAACCGCCAGGACCAGGGCTTCGGCATCGCGGTGGACGCCGGCGGCGCGGCTTACGTGACGGGTGGAACCCTCTCCGGCGATTTTCCGGCAGTCAACGCCAGGCAGGCGGCGATGGCCGGCAGCGGAGATGCCTTCCTGTTCAGGATCTCGGGCGGCCTGGCGCCCAAGACGATAGCCTCGTTCTCCGCGGCCAGCTTTGCGGCGGACCTGGCGGCCCCGGAATCGATCGTGACCTCGTTTGGCGAGAACCTGGCGGGATCGATGGAGGGCGCTTCCCCGCCGCTTCCGCTGGAACTGGCGGGCGTTTCGGTGCGGGTGCAGGATGCCGGAGGCGCCGCGCGGACCGCGGAGCTGTACCTGGCCTCGCCGGGCCAGATCAATTACGTGGTGCCCGCCGGGACCACGCCCGGCACGGCTGCAGTCACGGTGATGCGCGGAGGGGAAGCGGTGGCTTCGGGAACCCTGCAAGTGGCCCCTGCCGCTCCGGGGGTTTTTTCGGCCAACGCACAGGGATCGGGGGCCGCGTCAGCCTATTACCGGCGAGTCACCGCCGACGGCCTGCGGCTGGAAGGCCTGACGTTCGATCCCGCGACCGGCTCCCCGGCGCCGCTGGATCTCGGGCAGCCCGGCGACCGCCTCTACGTGCTTCTGCTGGCTACGGGAGTGCGGGGTTTTGCGGAAGGCGTGCGCGCGACGGTGGGAGGCCAGGCGGCGCCGGTGGCTGAAGTGAGCCCGCAGCCCGACTTTCCCGGCCTGGACGTGGTGACGCTGGGGCCGCTGCCCCGCGCGCTGGCCGGCAGCGGCGTGGTGAGCGTGGAACTGCAGGTGGACGGCAAGGCGGCCAACCCGGTTACCATCCGCATCAAGTGAGGCTTCCGCATCAGCGCGCGCGCCGGAAGCGGGTCTCGGAGTAGAGTTCGAAGTCCCTGCCCGGCGAGGCCGGCAGGAATGTCTCGACGAATTCGCCGCGCGAGAGGAGGCGAGCGTACTCGTTGGCGAATCCCTCCACCGCGCGGCGGCCCATGGGCGAATCTTTTGCTGTCGTCGAGGGCTTTTTCGGCCCTGATGACTGAACGGCCCGTATCCAAGCTTTCCACGAAACTCATCGCCTTCCCGGATGGGAGACAGCCCAGCGGGATCGGGCCGGATCGAACTCGATGCCTTTGCATTTCGGGCTACTGCCGGTCTGCAACGATCGGCAGACGGCCGGCCAGTGAGGACCCATCCGGGCATGCCTGTGTGCGGCCCGAACGGGAGAACAGCCTGCTACCGTCACCCCGACCCCGGCCAGCCTCGCGGGAGGAGGAATAGATCACCCGCCTCCTGGCATGTAGAGCGTGACTGGCTGTCCAAATCAGCGCTCCGGAGGCATGAGCATGAAGAACTCGCCGCAAAGACAATTTTTGAAGTCCGTGCATCTGCAGCAAGGCATCCCACTGCCGGAACCCCTCGGACACAATTCATTGCAGAGGATTACTTCGGCAATGGCGATCGCGCTGGCGTGTAGCGCAGTCGCCGCTGCCCAGGGCAACAGTCCAACCCAGTTGCGTCAGTTCATCGGCGAGCAGGTTGGCGGAATCCAGAAGTTAATGGTGCCTGCCGGCGACGCGGATCTTCCGCAGCCACGGCTTCCGAATGGAAGCCCGGACCCGATCTTCAAGACAACCGAGGCCAAGCGCTTCCTCGGGAAGATGCTCTTCTTCGACCCGGCTCGAATGGTCAGGATCCGGCCGGAGTTCGGTGGCATTCCGTCTACAGCGCAGACCGCCTCCTGCGGCAGCTGTCACATGGGCGAGTCGGCGGGGAAAGCCGGCGCGCTCCTCAACTTCGCGGCGGGCGGCGAGGGGCGGCACTACACGGATGCCGCTGGAAACGTCATCCCGCGCCGGCGGCCCAATCTCGACATCCTTCCCAGGTTGCGGGCCGAGCCTCTCTTTCCGGGCGACGCGCTGGTGGATGCGCTTCCGACTCTCACCGACATCTACCAGACTACGCGAGGCATCGTCATAGGCAGCCCTGCCCTGGGTCGTAAGCTAGCGGCCCAGGGCGTGAACCCCGTTCTGCTGGCAACAGGCCGAAAGGATGCACTGGACAGCGTCGCGCGAAACGCGCCAGGCGTGATCGGCGCGGCCTTCAACAACCGGCTCCTGTTGGGGGGATTCGCCGGCGAGCCTGACGAAGCACCCGGTGGACTCAACCCGTTCGGGCATCCCGCGCAAGAAAGCGTAGCTCTGTTGCTACTCGACGCGCACCGGCTTCTGGAAGACCAGTCCGCCGTACTGCAAAACATTCCGGCCTATCGGAAGCTCTTCCGGGATGCGTTTCCCGAGGAGGCCGCCCAGGCGCCGGGCTGCGTCCCGCAATCTCGTCCTTCTCCTGGAAGTTGTGATCCCCTCATCAATGACCTGACCGTGCTGCGCGCGACGGCGACGTTTCTCCGAACCTCAGTCACCCGGAACACGCCCTGGGACCGGTTCCTGGCCGGAGACAACGGTGCTCTGACGGTCGCACAGCGGCGTGGAGCCAGGCTCTTCTTCACGGACGCGAGCCATGGCGGTGCAGGTTGCTACTCCTGCCACGCCGGCCCGATGCTCAACAAGCAGGTGAACGACCCCGATGTCGCCGGTGTCGGGCAGTTCGTGGAAGAGAACTTCTACAATCTCGGGCTCGCCGACCACCCGCTCCAGGCGTTAAATCGCGCAGCAAGAAACAATCCCAACTTTCGGGATGACGGGCGGCGGGAGATCACGGGGCGCGACAGCGATGCCTTCAAGTTCCGGGTGTTGACTTTGCGGCAGCTCAGGGACGGGAAGTTCTTCTTCCATAACGGCTCGTTCACGCGCGTGAAGGACGTGGTGCAGTACTTCAACCGAGGTGTGCCGCAGGACGCGGGCGCCGCAGCAGCGGGCACGCTCACGCCTCGCTTCACGAACCCTCGTGGACCTGGCTCGCCTCCCGGCCTGGGTCTCGGTGAGGGTCAGGTCGAGGATCTCACCGACTTCCTCGAGAACGCGCTCTACGATCCCGCGTTCGTCCGCTTCGATCCCGGCTCGACGACGAAGACGATGGAGCCGAACGAGCAGGACCTGACCTACTCGATCCACCGCCCGGATCTCGCGGCCTTGGGCGCCGTCGACGGATGGATGCCCAGCGGCTTGCCTCGATCGAACAATGACGCCCTGTCCCGCCGCGACATGGGTCTCGAGTTCCTGGACGTAAGCCTACAGCTGGGCACAAGGCTGATCAGCTCCACGGCTGTAGACGGCATCCGGCGCCAGAGGGACGAGTACGTGATCACCAACAACAGCCCGTCGATCGTAGACACGCATCTCCTCATCGTGGTTCGCGGACTCTCCGCGGGAAGCCGGCTGGCGAACGCCAGCGGGATGACGAGCAGCGGCAACCCATATCTGCGCGTGTTCCTGCCTTTTGGCGTCCTCCTCCCCGACCAGAGCATCGGCGTAACCCTGCTCTTTGACCGCCAGCCACAGGCCGGGCCACCAACGTACGCGCTCGACTTTCTGTCGGGACAGGGCAACCCGTAGTCCCGGACTGCCGATCCGAATGGGAAGCGCGCCGGCAAGGATCGCTGCGCTCGCCACTGTGATCGGGTGGATCCTCCCGGTCGAAGCGCGGCGCCCCTGCCGGCGTTGCCGTCGAAGGTCCGGGACATCACGACGAATGATCCAACGCCTTTCCAGAACACAGTGCCGGCTTTCCAGCGCCTGGCGGATTGCAGCCCGACCGGCGCGTTATTTTCGCGGAAAGCCGCGCGAGCGGTTCGGTCGCCGTGTTCGGCGCCTTCCGGGCCGTCCTTGGCTGCCGCAGTTTCTCGCCACCAGGCCGGCATGATAGCGGCGCAGGGGATTTCGATGACGGTAGCGATGGCGATGCAAGAGGCCCCCCCCGGATTCCCCTTTGTCGGCACACAAGAACGTCCCTGACGAAGAACCACGAGTTTCCCGCTCCTGAACCACGTCAAGTTCAGGCGCTCCACCGGCCAACTGGTTCCGGTCCCCCGATCCACGATCGAGGCGCCCCAGGGCAGCTCGGATACGCAGACGCTGGTCTCTGACTTTAGCCCGATCACGGTGCGCCCGTATCACCGCCGGTCCAGGAATTCCCGCTGCCACCGCCATGAGCAACAGCCTGTCCGGATCGCTGCCCTGGCCGGCGACCACTCACGGCTCCGGCGGGCCTCGAAGACACCGGACCGGGAGCGGAAACACAGGATTCCGCTCCTGCTCGCCGGCGTGACTCTCATCCCGAAGATACCATCACGGTCCATGTTCGATTCCGCAGCGGCGCCAAAACAGCGCAGATCGACCGACTGACGGATCGGCGCACTGACAAGCAGACCGGTAGGATCCTCATCGAGCGAG
Organism: Bryobacterales bacterium; assembly: GCA_020852755.1. Taxonomy (GTDB): domain Bacteria; phylum Acidobacteriota; class Terriglobia; order Bryobacterales; family Bryobacteraceae; genus JADZAF01. Next base: position 9,465 of record JADZAF010000184.1, on the reverse strand, counting down.
GGAAATTCCCGAACGCAGGCGGAATATTCAACAGCCACCTGTTCGCGCGCCTGCGGCCGGCGCGATACCGCCTCGAGACACGATATGATCGCCTGCGGGCGAAGGGCCCGCTGAAGCTCGACGAGATGTCGCAACGGTTGGGTGTCGCGCTTTACTGTGTCGTCGTTCTGGCGGACGCCTGGGTTGCCACGCGGGTATCCGGTTAATGACCGAGACGCCTGGCTCTATGAAAACTCTGGGCCGATATCACCCCGTTGAGCGCGGGGCGCCCGGTTTGGCTCATGTTCTCGCGCCACGGGACAGTGATATTCGTGTGTGTCGCGATTGCCGCAGTGCCTGGCGCCCCAATTGATCAGTTAGTCAGGGCACTTTGTTGTGGGTGCGTTTTACCACACGTCATGCGTGTTTTCAGTCGATAGTGCAGCGATTGGCAGTTGACTATGATTTCGCCGGGACGTACACTCGACTAACCGGAGATTCATGTGTGAATTCCCCAACTACTATGCGGTCGAAGTCTGCTCCCGCACCGAAGCCGAAACGCTGCGTAAAGACGGGACCGCTCGTAGCTGGATACCTGCTTTCGAGAGCTAAAACTCTGCACCCGTTACTGCCGCCGAAAATCCGCTACAACCTTCCCGTCTCCTGGAACTGGAAGATGCTCTCGACCTTCCTGGGCAGTCGCCGCAGCCAGGTTTACATTGATGTCTATACAAGGCTCGATCCGCCCGAGTCTTATCAACCGCTCGTCAGGACCGATCCGCGCTGGCAACTGTCTGAGGCGGACATCCGCGGCTTTTGGGAACGCGGCTTCATTGGACCGCTGAAACTACTGGATGCGAACGAGATGCGTGAGATCTCCGCGACGATGTGGCGGCTCTGGGAGGCGGAGTCCCGCATCTACCCGCCGAATTCGTACCACTATGCAGGATCGGCCGCCACGGGCAGCGACGCGACCGAGGCAAGCAACGAGAGCTACGCCCGCAAGGGCCTCAACGCCCGCGATAAGCATCTGCAGAATGATGAGTTGTTGTCGCTTTACGCACACCCGGCCATCGTGGAGCGGATGGCGCAACTGCTCGGCGGCGATCTGCTCTTGTGGCGAAGCCAGTTTTTTCCCAAGTATCCCGGCATGGGCGGCACGGGATGGCACCAGGCAACCGCTTATCTGAACGAAACGTTTCGCACCGCCACTTTGACCCCGCCGAACCTGCGGAAGCTCTTCCAACTGACCGCGTGGGTGGCGGTCACAGACTCGACCGTAAAGAACGGCTGTCTGCGGTTCATTCCGGGGACGCATTGGGAACTGCTGCCCATGCGGGTGGAGGAGTACGATCCCATCAGGCACGCCGGTAACAAACACGACCGCTTCGGCACGAAGATCATGCGGCCCGCGCTCGGTGGACTCGAGGAACGCGCCGTCAACCTGGAAATGAAAGCCGGGGAATTTGTGATCTTCTCCGAGCGCACCATGCACGGCGCGCTTCCGAACATCACGACGGACGATGCACGGCTGGGCATGTCCGCGCGTTACATTGTCCCGGAAGTGAAAATCCACAATCCCTGGGTACTTGGCGAGGGCGGTTTGTCAATCGCATATTTGCAGGTTCAGAGACTGAACCTGGACCGCTGGAAAATCATTCAACTCCGCGGTGACACGAAAGGCCCGATGGCCGGCCGCGTTGTCCCGGTACCCGCAGGAGCGCGACGCTGAGAAGTCCAATCCGCTTTCTAATGAATGGAGATTCTTGTTGATGTCTGCCGGGCTGAGCCTTTTGTCCGCGGCTTCTGAACCCATTGCAATTGTCGGCTTGGGATGCCGCTTTCCGGCGGGGGCATCGAACCCGGAGGCCTTTTGGGAGCTGCTCTGCAATGGGATCGACGGGATTAGCGAAGTGCGGCCGGACCGGTGGGATGCGCGGCGGTTCTATGACGCCGATCCGGCGAAGCCCGGCAAGACATACGTCAAGCAGGGCGGCTTTCTGCGCGAACAGGTGGAGTACTTCGATCCGCTGGCATTCGGGATCTCGCCCCGTGAAGCCCCTTCGCTCGATCCGCAGCAGCGCTTGTTGCTGGAGGTGACCTGGGAGGCGCTCGAGGACGCCGGCTTTCCGATCGAATCGCTGGCCGGTTCCCCCACGGGTGTGTTTGTCGGGGCATTCGCACTGGACATGAAGATGATGCAGTCGAATGTCTATAACCGCGACTACCTCTACTCGCACAGCACTACCGGAGCGAGCATGACGCTCATGGCCAACCGCCTGTCGTACTTCTTCGATTGGCGCGGCCCCAGCATCGCCATCGATACGGCCTGCTCCGCTTCCCTGGTCGCCGCCCATTACGCGTGCCAAAGCATCTGGCGAGGCGAATGCACGCTGGCTATCGCGGGCGGCGCCAATGTGATGCTGCGGCCGGAATATTTCATCGTGATGAGTAAGGGCCACTTCCTGTCGCCGCAAGGCCGCTGCCGGACATTCGATGCGCGGGCCGACGGTTACGTGCGCGGCGAGGGTGCGGGCGTGGTGGTGCTCAAACCCCTCTCGCAGGCGCTGCGAGACCACGATGCGATCTATGCCCTGATTCGCGCGACGGGCGTGAACCAGGACGGGCAGACACCCGGGATTTCGGTGCCGAGCGGGGAGGCGCAGGAACGGCTGATCGCGTCGGTGTACCGGCAGGCCGGAATCGCGCCGGGCCAGGTCCAGTACATCGAGGCGCACGGCACCGGCACCAGGGCGGGCGACCCGGTGGAAGCCCGCGCGCTGGATCGCGTCCTGTCGGTGGGGCGCCCGCCTGGAGAACGCTGCCTGGTCGGTTCCGTCAAGACCAATATCGGCCATCTGGAAGCGGCGGCAGGGGTAGCGGGCCTGATCAAAACCGCTCTCTGCCTGCACCACGGGCGGATCCCGCCCAACCTGCACTTTGAGGCGCCGAACCCTGACATCCCGTTTGAGCAGATGTGCATCCAGGTGCCCACCAAGCTTGAGTCCTGGCCTGCATATGGAACGCAGGCGTATGCCGGCGTGAATTCGTTCGGCTACGGCGGCACGAATGCGCACATGCTGCTCGGAAAAGCTCCAGCCTCAGCGGAGCCCGCGCGCACGCGCGCTTCAGAGGAGCGCAGGCCGCTGCTCTTTCCCGTCTCCGCCCGCGGCGAGCAGGCGTTGAAGGCGCTGGGAGAGAGCTACGCCCAGCTTCTGGACGGGCGGATCCCGCTGGCGGACTTCTGCTACAGCACGAGCATGCGGCGCAGTCATCACTATCGCCGCGCGGCGTTGGTGGCGGATACGCGCGAACAGCTCCGCGAGATGCTGGGCGCCCTGGCAGCCGGATCAACGCTGCCCGGCATGAGCGTCAACCAGGTACTGCCTGAGGAGGCACGCCGGCTCGTATTCGTGTATACCGGCATGGGTCCGCAATGGTGGGCGATGGGCCGCGAGTTGATGGCCACCGAGCCAGTCTTCCGCGCACGCGTCGAAGAATGCGACAAGATCCTATCCCGCTGCTCGGGATGGTCGCTGCTGAACGCGCTCATGGCTTCCGAAGAGACGTCCCGAATGGCGGAGACCCAGGTGGCCCAACCGGCCAACTTCGTTCTGCAGGTTGCGCTGACGGCGCTGTGGGAATCCTGGGGCATCCGGCCCCACGCTGTGGTCGGACACAGTGTGGGGGAGGTCGCCGCCGCATACGTTTCCGGCGCCCTCTCGCTGGCAGATGCTCTCCGGGTCAGTTATCATCGTGCCCGCCTGCAACAGACGCTCGCCGGGCGCGGCGGCATGCTGGCAGTGGGCCTGCCGGAAGCCGCCGCCGCGGAACTGATCCGGCCGTACAACGGGAGTGTTGAAATTGCAGCCGTGAACGGCCCTTCCACGCTCGCACTGGCCGGCGGCGCCGCAGCGCTGCAGGAGATTGCCGCGGCGCTCGACGAGCGCGACGTCTTCCACCGCTTCTTGCGAGTCGAGGTGGCGTACCACAGCTCGCAAATGGAAGCGATACGCGAGCCGCTCCTGAATGCCCTGGCAGGCATCCGGCCGGGCGATACGCATCTGCCCTTCTATTCCACGGCGACGGGCGTCCGGACGCGGGGTTCCGAATTAACGGCCGGGTATTGGTGGCGCAACGTCAGGAATCCGGTCCGTTTTGCGGCGGCGATGAGCGCGCTGCTGCAGGACCAGCACCACGTCTTTGTCGAGATCGGACCTCATCCCGTGCTGCAGAACGTGATCCAGGAAGCCATGCGCAGCGCCCACACTACCGGCGCAGTAATCCATTCGCTCTATCGCGGCCAGCCCGAGCGCGCGACCATGCTCAGCGCTTTGGGCGCGCTCTACACGCTGGGTTTCTCTCCAGCCTGGCGTGCGTTGGTGCCAGAGGAGGGCCAATACGTCAAGCTGCCCACCTACCCGTGGCAGCGTCAATACTACTGGCACGAATCGGCGCGATCCAGGCTGGATCGCATGGGTCAGCCGGGGCCCGTCTTTCTGACCATGCCTCTCGACCTTCCCGTCCCGGCCTGGGAGGTGGAGTTGAACAGCCACTTCTTCCCGTACCTCGCCGATCACAGCCTGGATAAGGCGATCATTTTCCCCGGTGCGGGATATGTGGAGGCGGGTCTCGCAATACACGGAGCCCTGCATCCGCAAGACGTATACACGCTCGAGGCGCTGGAATTCCAGAAACTGCTGGTGGTGGATGCCAAGGACACTACCATCCTGCATCTGCGCTGCGATCCCAAGACGCACGAGTTTCAGATACTCAGCCGCACGAAGGCCGACAACCCAACCTGGGAACTTCACGCAACCGGCCGGTTGCTGCCCGGAGCGGGGGGGCCGCGTCCACGGGCGGCGGTCGCGGATCGCCGCGCCAGGTGCCCGGAGGAAATCAGCTCGGAGGGGTTTTACGCCCGGCTGGAGATGTCCAGATTCAACTATGGTCCCTGCTTTCAAACCCTGAAACGAATCTGGATCGGCCCCAACGCGGGCTTCGCCGAGATCCGCGGTCATGCCGGCTTAGCCGGCGATCCCACGCCCTACACGGTGCATCCGACGCTGCTCGACGGGGCATTCCAACTCCTCACCTTGAACGCACCGCTGCGAACTTCCCGTCCCTGGGTGCCAAGGTCGATCGAGCGCATCGTGGTGTATGGCTCGCCGGCCCCTGCCTGCTGGGCATTTGCGGAAGTGGTGGAGCGGGGCGAGGGCACGTTGAAAGGAAACATTCTGCTCTGCGACGGCGAGGGCAATGTGACTCTCGAGCTAACCGGGATCCACTGTCAGGAGATTGCCGCCCTGGCGGCCGAAGAAGGCTGGCAACAATCGCTCTACAGCTGGGCCTGGGAGCCGATGGCGGAGGAACCGGAAGCGGTTGCCGCGGCTCAGACCGGAGGAGTGCTGCTTGTGAGCGATGGCGGGGATGGACTGGATACGATCACAGCAACGCTGGAGAAGCACCAGGCGCGCTTCACCTTCGATGAGCGCCTCCCGTCCCCGGAATTTCGTTCCATCCTGTATCTGTGCACGGGGCTCGAGCCCGAAAACGCGGCGCCGGAGGATTTCGCGACCGCGGTGCGCCATTGCACCAGATTGCTGGACCTGCTGCAGGCGCTTCCGGCGGAGAGCCTGGATAGCGGCCTGGCGCTGCACATCGTCACGCGCGGGAGCCAGGCCGTGCGGGCGGATGAGCCGGTCAAGGCCCGAGCCGCGCATTGCCTCTGGGGCCTCGGACGTGTGATTCGCAGCGAATATCCGGCCATCGCCTGTCAACTGATCGATCTGGGAGACACTCCCACAGCCCGGGATTACGCGCGCGTGGTGGAGCACGCGCTCCGGCAGACGCCGGAGCCGGAAATCTCGGTGCGGGACGGCGTTACGTTCGTACACCGGCTGCAACACGCTCCCGGTGATGTGGAAACGGCCCAGGCAGACACCGTCTCAACCGATGAGCCGGTAGAGCTGGTGATCGGCGCGCCGGGCCGCCTCGACAGCCTGCATTACCGGATGTCGCAGCGCCGCGCTCCCGGGCCCGGAGAGGTGGAGATTCGCGTCCAGTCGGCCGCTCTGAACTACAAAGACATTCTGAAGGCGATGGGGACGATTTCCAGCAAGGTTCTGGAAGGCACGTACTTCGGCTCTGCTTTCGGCATGGAACTATCCGGCACGGTGTTAGCCGCGGGCGAAGGAGTGGACAACGTTCGCGCCGGGGACGCCGTGATCGCCACCACCAACCAGGGCGGTTTTCGGTCATACGTCACAACCCCGGCGACCTACGTAATTCGGAAACCGGCCACCCTGGGCATGCAGGAGGCGCCTGTGTTCACGGTCTTCCTGACCGCCTACTACGCATTGGCGGAAGTAGCGCGCCTGCAATCCGGGGAGCGCGTCCTGATTCACAATGCCGCCGGCGGAGTCGGGCTCGCCGCCGTCCAGATCGCCCGGTGGCTGGGAGCCACGATCTTCGCCACCGCGGGAACGGAGGAGAAACGCGCTGCGTTGCGCGCCATGGGAGTTCCTTATGTGATGGACTCCCGGAGTCTGCGGTTTGCCGACGAGATTCGGACGGTCACCGCCGGTCAGGGAGTCGATGTGGTCCTCAATGCCATTCCCGGCGAAGCGTTGCGCAAGAGCTTCGCGCTGCTGGCGCCGCATGGCCGTTTTGTGGAGATCGGCAAGAAGGACATTGCCGAGAACAGCGGCCTGCCCATGGAGACGTTCAATCGCAACGTCTCATTCACCGCCGTGGATCTGGACCGGATCTTTCGCGACCGTGTTTCCCTGGCGCGCAGGCTCTTCCGTGAGGTTGCCGAGCGCTTCGAGCGCGGCGATTTGCGCGCCCTGCCCATCACCGTGTTCGCCGCCGCGGACGCCGAGAACGCGTTCCGGTATATGGCGCAGAGCAAGCACACCGGGAAAGTCGTCATCGACTTCTCGCCGCAGCCGGTGAACGCATCTTCCGAGGCTCCGGCACGCTGCCGCATTCGGCATGACGCAACATACGTCGTGACGGGTGGTACTCGCGGCTTCGGCCTGGAACTTGCGAAATGGCTCGTCGAGCAGGGAGCGCGCCACCTCGCGCTGATCAGCCGCGGGGGCGCCTCGGGTGACGACGTGAAGCAGGCGCGCACCGTCATGCAGAGCCAGGGAGTGCAGGTGATGGTGGAGGCCGTCGATGTGGCCGATGCAGCCCAGGTGCGGCGCTTCTGGCAACGCCTCCAAGCGGCCATGCCGCCGGTCCGTGGCGTGATCCACGGGGCCATGGTACTGGATGACGGCCTGCTCACCAGCCTGACCGCGGAACGTTTCCGCCAGGTGATGGCGCCGAAGATCCTCGGGGCCCTGCACCTGCATGAAGTGACGGCGGAAACGCCGCTCGATTTCTTCGTGATGCTCTCTTCGGTCGCTTCCCTGGCAGGCAACCCGGGGCAGGGGAACTATGCGGCCGCGAACGCGTTCTTGGACGGGTTTGCGCACTACCGGCGGGCGCTCGGCCTGCCTGCACTCACAATCAATTGGGGCGCCCTGGCCGAAGTCGGGGTAGTGGCGCGGAATTCGCCGCTCGAAGAGTTGCTGGCCAACAGCGGGATCCGCACGATGCACGTCGCGCATGCGCTCCAGGCGCTCGGCCGGGTGCTCCAATGCAACATGCCCCAAATCGGCGTTTTCCAGGTGGATTGGAAGAGGTGGCAGGCCAATCGTTCCGCCGGGTCCAGTGCGGCGCTCTTCAAGACCGTGCTGGCTGAACACGCAACGGGTCCTGATGCCGGCGTGATGGATGTCCGGCAGCGATTCCTGCACCAGTTGTCCGTGCTCGAACCGCACGAGCGGAAGGACACGATGGAACACCTGTTAGCCGGAGAACTGGCGCGTATCCTGCAAGTACCGCCGTCCGAAATCGATTACCAGCAGAACGTGATGCATCTCGGCGTCGATTCGCTCATGGCAGTGGAACTGCAGACCGCTCTGCAGAGCAACTTCGCACTGCGGGTTTCGGCGATGGAACTGATCCGCGGATTGAGCGTCGCGCAGTTGGCGTCCCGGCTCCTGGCGAGTATGGCGGAGGAACTGGATGCGCTTGCCGCTCAGGCGGCGGCGCCCGACGAGGCTCTCGACAAACTGCTCGAAACGGAGATGGCGGAGTTGTCCACGACAGCTTTGAAAGGAATCGTGAAACAGGCCGGGGCGGGAACAGCGTAATGGGGATGGCGTGATCATGGAATCCCGAGTGAAATCAGAGCTTCTATCGCGGCTTTCCGCCAGTGAAAAACGATCGCTGCTGGCGGACCTTCTTCGCCGGAAGACGCATCTGCGGGACGTCGCGCGGAAGCAGGCTGCACCTTCCCGACTGGTTGCAGACGCCGTGCTCGATCGCGGCATACAGCCGGCCGGGCTTGCGGAATTTCAGCCCTCTCCAAGGGGTGTGTTGCTGACGGGCGCGACGGGCTTTCTCGGCGCCCATCTGTTGGAAGAGTTGTGCGCTCGAACGGACGCAACCATTTACTGCCTGGTCCGGAGCCGCAATTGCGAAGACGCGAAGCGCAAGCTCCAGGCGAATTTTGCGCGGTATTTCCCGCTTCCGCTCGACCCGGAGCGCGTCCGCCCCATTCCGGGCGACCTGGCCGAGCCCGGTCTCGGTCTTTCGCCGGAGACGTTTGCGATGCTTGCCCGCGAGACGGACACGATCTTTCACAATGGAGCGCTGCTGCATCATCTTGCCCCTTACGCGCAGCTCAGGGCGAGCAATGTCGGCAGCACCGTCGCCATGCTGCGGCTGGCGGGTACAGAGCGGCCCAAGCACCTGCATTACGTTTCCAGCATGGTTGCGGCGGAGGACCGGGATGATGACGGCTTTCTTACGGAGGACTTTCCGCAGCAGGCTGGGACGGAACTCGCGGGCGGCTACGCGCAATCGAAATGGGTGTCGGAGAAACTGCTGGGGCAAGCCAGGGAGCGCGGCTTCGGGGTAACGGTATTCAGGCCGGGCTTCATTACGGGCCGAAGCGATTCCGGCGCCTGGCCGAATCCGAATGACCATCTCGTGCGGTTTATCACGGGCTGCCTGCAGCTGCGACACATGCCGGAAAGCGACATTCTTCTGGATACGGCGCCCGTTGACTTCGCCGGCGCAGCGATTGTGCGGATGGCGTTGTGCGAGCCGGCCGGTGTCCCCGTATTCAACCTTTCCAATCCTCACCTGTTGTCCTGGACCACACTGGTCGATTGGCTGCGGGATTGGGGCTACCGGTTCGAGAGAACCTCTGCCGCAGCCTGGCGCGAGCGCTGCCTGTCCCATATCGACCCTGACAACGCCCTGTATCCGGTCCTGCCGCTTTACGCGGGTGGCGACACTACCGCCCGGCATGCGCAGTTGCTGCAAAAACTCCGCAAGGTCCGCCGCGAGCGCACGGCCGGGATCCTGTCGCGGTTGCAGATGGTGTTCCCCGTCCCCGCCGAGGACCTCTGGCGGAGGTATCTG
>JADZAF010000183.1 GCA_020852755.1 Bryobacterales bacterium | reverse complement strand
GGCTGTTTTCGCCCGGTCCGTAGACCCGGCTGTTGAGGTAGCGCTCCATGGCCTTGAGGGAGTGGATGCCGACCGGGTGGTAGTCGGCGGCAGTCAACCAGAGCTTGTTCTTCAACCAGGGAAAGGCTTCCCGCACCGCGGCCCAGTCCGGCCCGCCGGTCTGGGCATTGGCGGCCGCCGCGCCCAGAGCGGCCGATGCGCACAATTCTCTCCGCGTCAGCTTCATGGAGCCTCCGTGCTTCCTATGGCGAGAGTCTCGCGCCCATATCTGTACCAATCCGCTCCGTACAAGTCAAGGCTGGCGCATTCCGGGCCGTGACCGGTACCAGCCGGCGTTGCAGCACGCGGGACGACCGTGCTACAACCGCTCCCTTTGGTCGCGGCTCGGTAGCGGGCGATGAGTTTTCAGGGGAGCGGTTTCCCCCCCGGAGATTCGCCTGGCCGTAAACGGGTCGTAGCGGTATCCGTCTGTGAGGCGGGCCGCCGCCTTCCCGCTCCTGAAGCTATCCAGCCGGTACCGGCCGGTGTTGCAGCACGCGCCTCATACCGAGCCGCGACCGGAGGGAGCGGTTCTGAAAGGGCGTGGGAACACTCAACCGCTCTGGTCGCTGCCCGGAAGCGGCGGCGTCTCCGAATTGCAGGAAAACAAGACCCGGTTGTACGCTGATAGAAGAGATCTCTCTCGCCGCAACCGGCCCGCGCCGTTGCGGCCCTTCACAAATCCTATGCCGGCTGATGCGAAATCGGACTTGCTGAATCAAACCATAATCCGCTGGGAGGACGCCGATCCCCGCCATGTGAGCCTCCTCAAAACGGCGGGCGTTACGGTCGCCGTGACGGTGCCCGGCGAAGCCTTCGAGCGAGCCTGCCGCGAGCACGGCATCCGCACCTTCTCCCCTCAGGACATTCAATGGCTCGCCCTGGAGGAACTGGAGCGTGCGGATCCCGGCAGGCCGGTTGTGGTGAAGTCGGGCATCTGGCCCGGTATCCAGCGCCCGGACCCCGCCACCGCCAGCGCCACCCGCGCCTTGTGGGTGGATGCCAACGGATTCCGCGTCGCCTATCTGAAAGCGCTGTACCCGAAGATCCCGCCGGTCCTCGGCTATCTGCCGGCGTCCGGCTCGGACGGGCGCGTGGTCCCCTTCGACACTCTCCGGCTGGCGCTGGTGGAGGCCTGGGCCGCCGGCGGAAACTACGTGCTGGCCGTGGATCCGCGCTACCGCGAGGCGCTGCTAAAGGACGACCGGCAGGCCGTCGAGGCCTGGTCCACCTTGGGCCGCACGGCCCGCTGGCTCCGCGAAAACACGGCCCTGTTCCGGCAGCCCGCAGTGCCGGACGTGACCGTCCTGGTGGACCGCGAAGAGAGCAGCTTCGAAGTCGCCAACCTGATGGTCCGCCAGAACGTCTCGCCCGCGCTGGAGCCGGCCGCGAATCCTCCCCGGCCGGACCCGAAGCAGCGCAAAGTGGTGGTTGCGGCGGGCATCGCCGCTCCCCAGCCGGACGTTGCGGCACGCATCCTCGCCCACGCCCGGGCGGGCGCCATTCTGGTCGTCGATGCTCCGGCGGAAGGAGGCTGGTGGAAGACTGCGGGCCTGAAACCCGTGCGGAGCCAGTCGGATCGCGAGTTCTTCCGCCTGGGCGCCGGTCAGGTCGTGGCCTACAAGGAAGCGGTGGTCGATCCCGGCGAGTTTGCCCTGGACGTGCTCGACCTGTTGACCCGGCAGCGCCGCACGGTCCGTCTGTGGAACTGTCCGGGCGGGATCGCCCGGGTCACCGTGGCGCCTCAATCCGGACCCGTCCCCGCCAGGGTCGCGCTGCAGGTGGTGAATTACGCCTTCCCGGTGCGCTACCCCGTGCTGGCTGCCGTTCAGGGACGGTATACCAAGGCTGTGGTTCTTTCTCCCGAGGCGGACCCGCAGCCCGTCCCGGTGGCCAAACGCGGTACCGCCTCCGAGGTTAAACTGCCCCAGCTCGGCCGTCTGGCGGTAACCCTGTTCAGCTGATGGATCGTCACCTGGTAAGGAGCGTTGCTGTGAACAGAAGAGAATTCCTGGTGGTTGGCCCGGCCGCGGTTCTCAACCCGGTCCTGGCGGCAGGTCAGGGGAAGCCCGCGCGCGCGCCTAAGTCCTTCTTCGGCCTGCATCCCGTCATCGAGAAGAACCCTAAAGCGGTCTTCATCCGACGTACCAACGTTCCGCACAAGATGGATGCGGCGGCCAAGCTGCGCGAGGGCCTGGCCCTGGCCCGCGAAATCTTCGTGCCGCTGGACAAGCCCGGCATCCCCGTCACTCACCGCATTGTTTTGAAGCCCAACGCGACGGGCGTGCGCAGCCGGCGCCCTCCGGAGGAGAACTGGGGTACCGGCACCGACCCGCAATTCTACGAGGGCATGGTACTGGGCTTGAAGGAACTCGGGCTCCGCAAGTTCCACTTCATCGAGTCCACGGGTTACGAAACCTGGGACGTGAGGGGATTCAACGATATCAATGACCGCCTGGGCGTCGAGATCAACGAGCCCGGCCGCCGCCCACGCCACCTGCTGGAAGGCTATGAGACCAACTGGCACACGGTGCCGGATGGGGTAGTCTTCAAGCGCATCCCGCACTATGCGCCGGTCGGCGAGCCCGATACCTGGCTGTTCAACATCGCCAAGTGGAAGGCCCACAGCATGTGCCTGACCCTCTCCGTCAAGAACCTGCAGGGCTTGGTGGCCCATCCTTTCACCAGTTTCTGCAGCGGGTGGGACACCGTGCTCAAGGTGCCGGACTACGTCAAGCCCGACATCAATCCCCGGGTGGAGGAGATAGTCAACGCCTTCTTCGAGCGCCACCGCAAGATGGGTTACGCGCGTTACGACGCGTCCGGCAACCGGCGCTTCCGCGAGGCGATCACGCCCATCCGCCAGGAGATCTGGGCGCATAAAACCTGCGACAACCTCAGCACGCTGAACGCCGGCCTCTCCATGATCGAAGGCATCTACGGCCGCGACGGCGACGGCTTCGACATCGGGAACGACTACCTCACCAACCTGGTGATGTTCGGTAAAGACAAGTTCCGCCTCGATACCATCGGGCACTACCTGGGCGGCCACGAGCCGGGCAATGTGCACTTCCTGCGCATCGGCAAGGAGCGCGGCCTGAGCGATACCTTTAACCCCTGGGAGATCCCGCTCTACGAATGGGTGGACGGCAAAGCCGTGCCCCGCAAGCTGACGGATTTCCCCCGCACCCCGCTCAAGACGCCCTACCTGCAGCGCGACGGCGAGCCGGCCCTGCACCTGGTGGACGAGCCGTTCGACTACGAGCGGAACAAGGTGTGAACGCGAGACAATCCGGATGCCGGCCGCCCCTATCTGCCCGGCTGGGCGACTGATGATGCGGGTGACGGCGAATCGGCTCGCAGGGGAGTGCCTGCCCGGTAGAGCGTGATTCGGCCGCTCAGCGTCTCGGCGAACGCCGTGTCGTTGCTTTCGCGGGCCAGGGCAGCCGCCCGCCGGGTGACCTCGACGGCGTCATCAAAACGGCCCGCTTCCGCGTAAGCGGCGCCCAGCGTGCCCAGCAAAACCGGCTCATTGCCTCCCGGCAGGCGAAGTGCCCGTTCTGCCAGGGTGATCGCCTCGGCGCCGTTGCGAAGGGAAGCGTCCCTGCTGGTTGCCAGCGCCCAAGCCGTCTGCTTCAGGACAGGCAGATGGTCCGGCTTCGCAGCCAGCACTTTCCGCCAGTGTTCCAGTGCCTCCGGAACTTTCCCCTGCAAGTAGTAAAGAGTGTCGCCTAAGTTGTAGTGCGCCTCGGTGAACGAGGGGTCGATGTCCAGCGCCCTTCGGTAATGCGCCACCGCGGCTTCCGCCATTCCTTTCCCGGCCAGTGCCGCGGCCAGGTTGTTGTGGGCCTCTGCCGAATTCGGATTGCTCTCCAGGAACATCCGGAAGTGCGGAATAGCCTCGCCCAGCCTCCCTGCCCGGGCCAGCGCTACCGCAAGATTGTTGCGCACTTCGCCGGAACCGGGCCTGGTCTCCAGCGCCTTTCTAAAATGCGCGATCGCACTCTCCAACTGTCCTTTCGAGGCCAGGGCAACACCCAGGTTTGTGTGGGCCTCGGCCAAGCCGGGGTCCGACTCCAGGGCCTTCCGATAGTGCGCAATCGCTTCATCGAACTGTCCCCTGGCGGCCAGTGCGACTCCCAGGTTGTTGTGCGCCATGCTGTACCCCGGGTCCGAAGCCAAGACTCTTCGGTATTGCTCGAGCGCTTCGCCCAGCTTGCCTGCACGTGCCAGCGCCAGTCCGAGGTTCGTACGGGCCTTGGCGTCTTCAGGATCCAGTTCCAGAGCCCGCTTCCATTCGATAATGGCCTCGTCATGCCGGCGCTGCTCCGCCAGGTCCCAGGCGCGCTGCGATCGCCGGTAAAACTCGACGGCAGGCACTTCAATCTTCAACAGGCCGTCCGGCGGAATGTTCACGAACTCGGGGATGTTCACCGCCCGGTTGGCGGCCGTGGCGTTCTCGATCAGAATGGCGGGGCTGTCGTTTCCGTCTTCGTCCAGATGCGTGAGGAACATCTGTGTGTAGGGGGAGCGGCTCTTGGAGGAGAAAACCAACCAGCGGCCGTTAGGCGAAAAGCTGTGCCAGGAGTTCATCAGCGGGGTGTTGCATCGCATGCGGCGGGCCCGGCCTCCTTCAAACGGAACAATGTGAAGCTGGCTGTCGGGACGCATCAGCTGTCCGTTACGGCTTTGGACGTAGACGATCCACCGCCCGTCAGGCGACACCTTCGGAAAGCTGTTGCTCATGCCGTTCTGGGAAGCGCCTGCGATCAGTTCCGCCTGGCCGCCCCTCCCACCGTTGAACGGAATGCGGCAGAGGTCGTAGCGGATCTGAGTCTCATTCGGATCGTTGGCGTACTCCGCCATCTTCTGGCTTTCCGGATAGGGATCCCTGGCCTGCGCCCGGGCAAAGACCAGATATTGGCCATCCGGGCTCCAGACCGCGTTGGTGTGAACGTAGGCCGGATCCTCCGCGCCTTGCAGGGGTTGCAAGCGGCCTGTCGAGCGGCTGTACCACGCCAGGATGCCACGCGTCGGGTAGAACACCTGGAGGAAACGGTAGTCCTTGAAGTTGGCCACGTAGTAGTTGCCGGGACCTCGCCGGGCCGACCCTTCCGGTCCGTTGATGGTGGTCACCACGTACCGCCCGTCCGGCGAAACCTGGGACATGAACCCCACCCTCAGGCTGTCCCACAGTTTGCCGCGGAAAGAACTCCACGCCACCACGTCCTGCCTGCGAATGGAAGTCTGCGCCCGTATGGGGACGATCGCGTAAAGCCCTTTGTCGTTCTGCGGTCCGTCCAGGTCCAGACCCAGCGTCTTGCCGTTGCTGGAGAAGGAGTGGCAATTGGCGCAGGTGGGCAGTCCCTCCAACAGGAGCCGGCTGCCGGACTCGCCCACATTGCGCAGCCGCCAGGCGATGAGTGGAACCGCGGCCGGGGCCAGCGGCTTGATCACTCCCTTCTCGAGTTCGGAGGGCATCAGCGGCACATCGCGATAGAAGATGGGCGCTCCCACCGGATCCCTCGAAGTGCGAATCGTCACCTGGCCCCGCGAGACCATTTGTCTGAGGCTGCTGTCCTGGAAACCGGTAATTGTGATCGTTGCAGGGGCCGCCGCGGATTGCTTCTTGATGAGTTCCCACGTCTCGGGATCCGGAGTCCAGGTGCGCGCTGCGGCTTGCTCCGGCGTCAATTTCGGCAGTTCATTGGTCTGAGCTATGCAGCGCGGGTCGATCTGACCGATACGCAGGCGGTCGCCCTTCGCCGTTTTGCGGATCGGGGCGAAACCGCCGGCAAAGGCAATTTCGACCCGCCATAGCGCAGCGGACTGGTCGCCGTCGCGCCAGAGAAACGTGGGAGGAGTGATTTCGGGGGGGAAGACCGACCCTTCCACCGGGTAGTCGACCGTGATCGGGCCCGGCGGCGCCGCGAGCCCCAGCGCGGCGATTACGCCAGCCACGAAAAAAATCCCAGTTCTCACTGCCATTACCTGCCGGGCCGCGCCCGCAAGTGCGGCCCTACCGTGCTTCCTCCGCCAGCCTCTCGTAGACCTTGCGCGCCTCGGCCAACTGGGCGAACACGTGGTCCTTCTCCGCCTGGGAGCGCCACCACAGCCAGGCGTCCGCCATGCTGCGCAGCTTGTCAATCCAGCGCATGAAGTACTCCGCCGATTCGCGGTTCCGGATCCGCCGGTTGCCCACGTAGACCCGCACCACGTTGGTAGCCGCCTGCGGATAGCCGATATCCAGCGCGCCATTCGGCGGCCCTTCCGCGTAGAGCGAGAACCAACTGCTCTCCGTCACCGCTACTTCCCGTTCGAACGACGCGCTCTTCGCCTGGTTCGCGGGAACCTCGTGGATCACCCGCCCGTTGGAATACACCACCACTTTGGTCAGCGGCACGATCGAGCGCACCGCCGCCTTCAGCTTCACCGTTCCGCCTTCGGCCGGCAGACGGATAGCGCCGCCCGGCATCTCGCCGTTCACTTCAAAATCGATCAAGGGACCTGTAGTGAAGTACGCTCGCCCTTTGCGCAGCGCCTCGAACCACGTTTCAGTCGTAAAATTGCCGCCCACGTATGCGTAGGTGCGGACGCTTCCGATCAACTTGCTGAAATGCAGGTTGCTGATCGAGTCCTCGCCTCCCACCGCCACTACGGGAAGATCGTTGTTCAGTACCTTGTGCCACACGCTGAGCTGCATGGTGTTGGCGCGTGACCATTCGTAGGCGTCCACCGTGCCGAGCGCCGCATCGACAGGGAACGCCTTGGCTACGTCCAGGCTGCCATCCAGCGGATCGGTGTCGTTATCAACCGCGTGCACATAGCTGATGAAGGCGCCCTGCGCCCTCGCTTTCCGGAACATGTCGGTGTTGCTGGGGTACAGGCTCTCGATTCCGGTGCCCTCGTACCCTGTGGTGAACGGCGAGATCAGGTGATCCCGCAAGCCGAAGAAGGAGGTGTGACCCCAGAACGGCGGCCGGTACTCCTGCCCCACGATCACCCGGACGGAGGGATCCGACAGCGAGACCGGGTGCGCCCCGCCGCCCGGCACGAAGTACTGCCAGTCCAGAACGCGGTTATCCTTATTGGCGATCTGCTCGCCCACGACGTTCAGGCCTTCGGCCCGCGCCATCATCATCAGGTTTTCAAGCGTGTTCCGCAGGTTGCCGCCGTAGTTCATGTGGACGTGCGTCGAGCCGCTCCGCCAGCCCCGCGCCGGAAGGTCGATCGTGCGCTTGAGCCTGACCGTCGCCTGGCTGGTTTGATTCGGCCGGATGTCGGCATCCATGAACGCCGGCTCGTATTCGAAACCCTTTGTCGCCTGCAACGTGATCTTGCCCGGCGGAAGGGTGAGGGTGAATTCGCCCGGGGTGTGGAAGGCATGCCGTCCGTACTGGCCAATGCGAGCGTACGCATCGGAAGGAGCGTAGAACTTGCCGTCCGACGCGTGGCCCTGAATGCGAGCGCCGGTCAGCGAGCCCGTTTCATCCAACACCCGAACGTGCAACTGCCCCACCGGCCGCTTCCAGACGAGCTTTGTGGGCGTGATCTTCCTCTTGCCGCCGCCGTAGGTTTCCATCACCCAGAGCTGCGGCAGCCCGCCCTGGTTCGAGACATAGGCGATCGATTCCCCGTCGGGCGACCAGCGGGGAGAAAACTCGTCCCAATCCCCGAAAGTCAACTTGTAGGGCGTGCCGCCCGCCACCGGCAGCACGTACAGATGATTGAAAGTGTCCGAGGTTCCGCCCGAAGAGGAGTACACGAATCGCTTGCCGTCAATGGAAACGTCCGGCCGGGTCCGGAACAGAGTTTCCTCGTGCAGCAGCACCACGGCCTTCGATATGCCGTCCGGCTCCACCGGCATGCGCCAGACGTCGCCGGAGCCGAGCTGCACGTTGCGGTTGGAAACGCACAGGATCTCCTTTCCGTTCGGCGTCCAGGCCGGGGAGATGTGCAGATCCCAGGGGCCGAAGTACAGGCGGCTGCGCGGGTATCGGTTATCCCGCGTGAGTGCGATCTCCTCTCCCGCCCACTCGCCGTCGCTGATCGGGCGTACGTAGATGTTGAAGTTCCCCTTTGGCCGCGTCGAAACGTAGGCCAATCGTTTGCCGTCCGGCGAGAAGACCGGATCGGTGTAGATCTGATCGTCGTTGGTCAGCGCGCGGGACTCCCCGCTCTCGACGTTGAGCAACCGCAATTGAATCCTGCGGTGGCCTTCGTCGGCGATATATGCGATCCACTTTCCGTCGGGTGACCAGTCGGGTGAGGAATCATAGGTTTCGGCCGCCGTCAACTGAATGGCGGCGCCCGAAGCCGGGTCGATCTTCCAGATAGATCCGTGCAGGCCCACGGCAATCCACTTTCCGTCAGGCGACCAGTCGGGCGCCCACGGTGTGCTGCCCGGCGCAGGCGGAAAGTAGTAGTTGTGCATATAGTTGCCACCCTGCCGCGCGGCCGGGTACACCCGCCGCTGGGCCGGAAGAACGCCGGCGGTGCTCAGCAAAAGCAGCAATCCTGTTGTGCAAAGTCGAACTCGCATGATTTTTGAAGACCCTCAGGCCAAGGCCGTGAGAACCTCCCGCAAGCGGCGCGCCACGATCCGGTCTTCGCCGGGTCGCAGCGTGATCACCCCCAGGTCCAGACCTTCGCGGGTAGGCAATACTGCTATCGACGGCTCGCCCTCGCGAAGTCTGCCGACCACTTCTTGAGGCTGCGCTTTCACTTTCGCCGGGTCCCAATCCACCCGGATGTGCGGCCATCGGTTGAAAATTTCGGGAAGGTACATCTCGGCCTTCACGCCCGGCACACGGATGACGGAATCGATGATGGCAGCGGCACGGCGCTCCCACTCCTGCCAGATCCTCTCGTGGTCCCTCTTCAGGAAACTCTCCACCGCCACCAGAAGCCCCAGCATCTCCTCCTTGTTGACCTTCATGCCCCGCCCGATGGTGTTGCTGGCCGGCGAGGCATTCATTCGCGCCGCGGCAATCAGGTCCCTGCGCCCCAGCAGCAGCCCGGAACTCTGCGGTCCGAAGAGCCCCTTGCCGCCCGAGAAGCAGACCAGATCGAAGCCCATCTTAACCCACTTCGACACGTTGCCCACCGGATGGACGTCGGCCGCGCAGTCGTTGAAAGTGGGAATCCCGTGCTTGCGGCCCAGTTCCACGAACTCGGCGTCCTTGATCTGCCCCTGATTGTTTCCGTAGTTGAGGAAGAACAGCATGGCGGTCTTCCCGCTGACCGCCCGCTCGAGGTCGTCCCGCGTTTCCACGTCCACGAAGCGGACCCCGCAGTTGCGGATCGCATGCTCGTACGGAAAGTGGTGGGCCTTCTGGATGATCACCTCGCTCTTCATTCCGGCCAGATCCGGAATTTGCTCGACGAACTTCCGGTTGCTGCCGGTCAGCACGCCGGCCGTGCCCAAGGTCAAGGCTGATGCCGCTCCCGCGGTGACCATAGCCGCCTCGCTGCCAATCAACTCCGCGAGCCGCTTACCTACCGCATCGTGCAGTTCGTCCAGGAAGACGTAGTGCCTGGAACCGTAGTTGATGGCGTCGATCACCTCAGGCAGCATCAGCGACCCGGTCATGGTGGTATACGTTCCGGCCGCGTTGATAAACGGCCGGACCCCCAATTCTCTAAGTAAATCGCGCTTCAGACCGCCTGCGCCCGCAGGCTCTGCCTCAAACAAGCCCCCGATCACGGGCAGACTGGAAAGGGCCTGAAGGAAACTACGCCGGTTTGTCATCCCCTTCTCCTGAAATGGCAGGGGCAGGGCAGGAGCCTGCCCCTGCAGCGGCTTCACCAAGTCAGTTCCACTTTCAGATCCATCAATGGTTGGCCGCCGTTCGCCCCGATTCCTCCGTCGCGGTGCAACTTGGCGAAGGCATTCGGCTGGCTGAAATTGACCTGCAGCGCGCTGGCCTGGATGGAATCGAAACAGTACCACTTGAATGGATTGTCGTAGTCCAGACGCAGCTTGAGCGTGAACCGCTCGGTCAGGCGAAACTCCTTGTGGATGGCAGCGGAAGACCATATCAGCCGGGGCCCGTCCACGATGCCGCGCCCAGCATTGCCCGGTGTGAAGGCGGCCGGGTACGCGAAGTCGTTGATGTCGAATACCGGGTAGAGGCCGGCCTGGTTGAAGCGGTCAGGTCCCAACTCGGGATAGTTGATTAGCGTCGGCTGCCTCACCAGGTTGGGCCGCCGCGCGCCCGCGTAGGTCGGGAAGTAGTTGTAGGGGCTGCCCGCGAACGTGAATGTAACGGGATTGCCGCTCAGAATGCTCTGATAGTAGTTGACCTCGTAGCCTCCCAGCAGAACATTCCAGAAGCCTCCCCGGTTCAAAACTTTTCTTCCCTTGCCAACCGGCAGCTCGTAAGTAACGGTGCTGGCGAACTGGTGCTTCCTGTCATAGCTCGCCCGGCCTTTCTCCAAGCCGCGATTCTGGATAGGAGCCACTCCCGAGCCTGAGTTGTCGGTATCCTGGCTGTTGATCGCCTTGCCAAAGGTATAGAAGCTGAGGAAGCTCAAGCCGGACGAGTAACGTTTCTCGACTTTTACCGTGCCTGCGTGATAGTTGGAGTGCCCGTAGTTGGAGCGGAATAACACGTCGCCAAAGTGCGTGTACGGACGGTAGTTTTGAGATGCCGCGAATGCCGCCGCGCGCAGGGCGGGATCGCTTGCGCCATAGTCTACCGGGAAGGTGTTGGCCTGCCAGTTCTCCACCAGGCCAACGCCCGAGGAACCCTGGTACATCAGTTCCAGCAGGTAGCTGGTGGTCAACTGGTATTGCACGCTCATGTTCCAGTTGAGAACGTACGGATTGCGCAGGCCGGGGTCCCACCACTGGGCTCCGCGAGCGCTGTAGTTGGTGCCCAGGTAGCCGGAGGTGCCGTTCGGGCGAATGTCGTACGCAAATGCCGGGGGGCCGTTGCTGATCTTGAAAAGGGCCCTCGGGTCGCCAGGCGCCTGCTGTAGATTGACCTGGGTACTGTACTCTTCAAACTGTCCCATCGAAGTGGGGAACTTCACGTCCACGGTGTTGACCGCAAAACCTCCCCGGAACACCAACTTCTCCCTGGGATGCCAGGCGAGTCCGACGCGAGGCTGGAAATTGTTGCTGTCCCGTCGATTCAAACCGCTGGTTGGATGCACAATTGCGCCCGTTCTTCCGGTCACCGGATCCGCCGCGCCGGGGTCAAAGTTGCTCATCTGCGAGTATTTTGTGTTAAAGGGGCTTTCATTGGTGTAGCGAACACCCAGGTTGAAGGTCAAGGTCGGAGAGAATTTCCAGTCATCCTGAAAGTAGAAGCTGTGGATGGAAGAACGCGGCAGCCAGCTGGCCAGGTTCTGACCGAACTGCGCCTGCCTTACCCAGCCGAGCAGGAAGCCCGCGAAGCTGTTTCCGGTGTTGGGGATCGGGTTGCTATTGGCCTGCAGACCTGCAGTCATCTGGTTGAAGAGGAAAGTGCCGCTCGGGTTTGGAACCGACCAGGCATTCATGCGGAAACGCAGAATCTCATAACCCATCTTGAATGCGTGAGTGCCGGTTATCTTGGTTACGTCATCGCGCAGCGAGAGGGTCTCGCCGATGGTCCTGCTGGGCCCGCTCACCGTCAGGCCGTAGGTCGAATCGGGCGTGAACTCTCCCCCGCTGCCGAAAGCCGGCAGCAGATCGCCGCTGATGTTGGGAATACCCAGGATCTGGCCGTAGTTCTTGAGATAAGACGGAACAAACCGATCGGACCTTCGCCTGTAATATCCGAAGCGGACGTCGTTGATGAATGAGGGGCTGAAAACCCAGGTCGCTCCCGTCGAGTAGTTCTGCTGGGTGAAGGGAGTCAGGTTTCCGCGGCTCGCGTCGAAATCCTGGACGCGGATATGAGCCGGCCTGCCGCGGCCGCTCTGGTGATTGTAAGTGTAGCTTCCGAAGATCTTGAAGTTGTCGCTAAACTGGTGGTCCAGCCGGCTGCCGTAGTCCTCAAAGAAGGTACGGGAGCGCTCTTCGAAGGTGAAGTTGCCGATCGGCCCTCCCGAGTTGAAACCGCCCGGTGAGTTCGGCAAATGCCAGGGATCGATCTCCAGCACCTTGCGGGCGACCGCGTCGAACCGGTTGTGGGGAATCAGGTTGCCCGGGAAGGGATCTCGTGTCCAGCCGCCGTTGGCGAGTTGCCGCGTTGTCGTCGGGTCATATATGGGCGCGCCGGCTCCACCGAACGTGAAATCTCCGTTCTTCATGTCCTGAGTGGGCGTGACGCCGAAAGTAGTGTTGCTCTTCTTTTCAATGAACTTCTGATACGAAAAGAAAAAGAAAGTCTTGTTGTGGCCGTCGTAGACCTTGGGTATCACAACCGGCCCGCCCACGTTGGCATCGGGCTGGGCAGACCACGTAGGTAATCCGTTCGGAGCGCCCGGTTGCGGCTGCGAAGTGCGGTACTTGTCGAAGAACTTGCGGTGCTGCATCCGGCGGGAACGTCCCCACCAGGACGCCATACCGTGCAGTTCGTTGGTCCCGTTCCTGCGTACTACGTTGAGCACGCCGCCGGCAGAGTGGCCGTATTCAGCGGGCAGCGCCGTGGTCAGAACCTTGACCTCGGCGATCGAATTCAGAATGGGCCGTATGGTGCCGGTGCCGGTGTTCTGGTCGTTCCCCAGCATCCCGTCCTCGAAGAATCCCACCGTTCCGGAGCGCTGTCCCGACACGTTGAACATGCCCAGAGACCCGCTGTACGCGTTTCCAACTGTAGTTACGCCGGGTACGAGATTGAGGGCAAAGTAAACGAAGCGCTGGTTGATGGCGATGTTGTACAGTTTCTCGCCGGTCACCACCTGGCCCGTCGCCGAGGTCTCGGTCTCCAGCAGAGGCATCTCGGTCTTTACCTCGACCGACTCGGTAAGGGCGCCCACTTCGAGCGCCGCGTCCACGGCCATGATGTCTCCGGTTCGCAGGGTCAGATTGTCGCGCACAAACCGCTTAAAGCCCGGTGCCTCGATTGTCACGCGGTAAGCGCCCGGCTGGAGCGAAGGCACGCGGAAAAGGCCTTCCTGGTTCGTGCGCGTCGGAAACTGGAAATTGGTCCCGACGTTCGTGACCATTACATTGACGTTTGGCACCACCGCGCCTGTAGTGTCGGTAATCCGGCCCGAGATGGTCGAAGTGCCGACTTGTGACCAGACGAGGGAGGCGCCGCAAAGAACTGCAAGGAATGCCCACCGAAAGGTGAAACGCATACGATGCTCCTTTAACCCAGACTGCAATCTGGCTGGCCGGCGTGCCGGCCGTCGCTTCAAGAAAGGGCGTTCAACAAGCGGTCGATGTCCCCCTGGTTGTTGTATACCGAGGGCGAAATCCTCATGCCGCCCACCACATTGACCTCGCCCGAGGGCTCGGTTACTTCCCAGCGCCGGAAGGCGATCACCGTCGTCCCGAATGCCTTCTCCACCTTGGCCACCGCCTTCTGGTAGTCCGGCGTCAGAAAGCTCACGATCGGCGTCGGGTTCTCCGGCGGGGTGATCCCCGGGTACCCCAGGCGCGGCAGTTCCTTTTGCAACCGGTCGG
>JADZAF010000182.1 GCA_020852755.1 Bryobacterales bacterium | reverse complement strand
GTAGGCCGGGGGTTCGAGTCCCTCCGGGCGCGCCAGAAGTTCTTCACCAACAATCAATTACCGCAGGTTTCGACGCCTGCTCAGACGTGCGGTGTTAGCGGAACGCCTAGAAATACGTCCAGGGATTTCCATCTCTGCGCGATCCATCGCTAGCCGGATAGTCCGCGCTTGAGGGTGAACGTATCGATTGGTGATGTTCATGTCGTGATGACCGGCGAGGTACATGAGGGTCCAGGGATCCATGTGGGGTGCCCAACTTGTGTGCCAAGTGTGCCGGAGGTGTAAAGCTCAAGACCTTCAAAGACGGCATCTTCAGATCCGGTTTCCATTCGTAGAAGCCGTGTGGCTTCTGCAACTGCATTCAGTTGCTGTTTCTTCAGACTCGACGGTTCGATCTGCCCGCTCTTCGTTGTCGCTGGGAAGATCCATTGATCCATTCGCTTTTCCGAAGAGGGAGTTCCCAGGACTACAAAAGGCTTGGTGTGAGCCGGTCGATTCTGTCCTGATCTGTTGCTTGCGAAAATCCCGATAGCGAAACATAATCTACCTAATGGACTATTCCGGTCTGATTGAGCGCGTTTACGAGCACGTCGAGAACGACGATGTCGGCAAAGCGGTGATGGCTTGCCTTCGACTTGCCAGGAACGTACAGGACTATCTCAATGCGGCTATATTCCTGCGAGAGCTTGAGCCTGATCGTGATCAATTCGCCCGGACATTCCTCGAAGACACCGTCAAACTGAATCAGGACCAACGGAGGTTCTTATTGAAACAGTCGTCGGATACCTGGCTGCAGGGGCGCACCTTAAAGTTAATGGGCAGTACGTCCTCCGAAGGAGAGGTTCTCGTGTTCAGCGCGGGTCAACTTGATACCGAACTGACTCACCTTGAGCGCGCAATACAGGACATGGTTTTACCCGCGGGAATGTCGCCATTCGATGTTGCCGCTTTTACCGACAAGTTCATGCATGACAAAGCGGCGCTCCGCTGTCAGATTCAACAAGTTCAGATAGTGAGACAGCGTATTAAAGCACGCTGCCTAAACTATGCCATATCGCTGGAACGGCAGCTACAGACTCAACAGAAATCACAAACGTTCTTGGAAATAGTCCAACAAGAAGTCAACAACTACTTCAGGGCCCGATCTGAAGATGTATACCTGAAGCTGCAGAAGGCCGCTGACTTAATCGGTTCGAGCAGCTCTGAAGATGCCTCCCTATTGCTTACGCTGGTCCGGCGAACCATGAAATCAGTTGCGGATTATTTCTACCCTCCCAGGCTGGAACCGGTCGTTTGTTCTGATGGCAACGAGCGCATCCTGAGCGGCGACAAGTACATAACTCGACTCGGAGAATATCTTCTTAATCATTTCCCTTCCGGTTCACAGACGGCGCTGTTGCAGGCACAGTGTGACCTCCTTATGAATTTATTCTCTCGACTGAACGAGGTCGCGTGCAAGGGAGTGCATGCTAAGGTGACAGGTGATGAAGCGAAACAGGCACTCATAAGTTTATACATGTTTCTCTTCAGTGTAATCTCCAGGCTCATGAACGAGCCCGAGGGCGGACCAGTAGATTAACTGTGACACCGCGCCCGAATCCCCGGCGTTTCAGCAGCCTAGCAACCTTCTCCGGTACGCACTAGCACTACCGCCCTGCGCCATGCGTTGTACCGGTTCGGGCCCCCGGCACGGCCACGGGCGATGTCGTCGGTTGCTCTTTCGCTCCAGTTGTTGTACATTTCTGCCGACCTATCTGTCGCCCACTCCAGCGCAAATCACTTGTCACAAATCGTCACCCTGACTCGAATGAACACCTCGGGGCGCGGCAAGGTTTCCAGAGCCTTCCCGAAGGCCCGGGCTGTCCTTTCCATATCGAACCGGCTGATGCCGGCTTTGCCTTCCGGAAGCGCCGTCGCCTGACGCAAACGCCTGACGCCAGGGCGGAACGGCGCGCCTTACCTGTCCCCGAGTTCTGGCAGGCGGAATGCATACTCCTCCGCAAGGGGGGTGCATGTTCCGGCTCCTGAAGACCACGGTGAGCGATCTCATTGAAGACGACTGCCCGACCATGGCGGCCGCATTGGCCTACTACACCGTGCTGTCCCTTCCGCCCCTGCTGATGCTGGTGATCGCACTGGCTGGTTTTTTCGTGGGCCGGGAGCAGGTGCAGGGCGCCATCCGGCAGCAATTCACTCAAATGATGGGCCAGGGGGCGGCCGAGCAGGCCGGTACGATGGTTGCACGGACACAGTTGATTTCCGGGCAGGGGTGGTGGAGTGCGCTGCTGGGTGTGGCGGTGCTCATCTTCGGCGCCACCACCGCCTTCGCGCAACTCCAGACCGCCCTGAACCGCGCCTGGGAAATCCAGGTCGACCCCGGGCAGGGAGGGGTGAAGACCTTCCTGGGCAAGCGGATTCTCTCGTTCGGCATGATTCTGGCCCTGGCGTTCCTGTCGCTGGTGTCGCTGGTTCTGAGCGCCGCGCTGGCGGCGGCCGGATCGTGGGCCGGGCGCTTTCTGCCGGAGTGGATGTCCGGCGCCATGCTGCAGGGGATCAACGCCGGCGCCGCCATCGCGATCATCGCCGCGCTGTTCGGGGCCATCTTCATGTACCTGCCGGACGCCAAGCTGGGCTGGAGGCAGGTGGCGGTGGGCGCCGTCCTGACGGCCCTGCTGTTCTCGGCGGGCAAGTTCCTGATCGCCTACTACCTGGGAAGCAGCGGCGTGGCGGGAGC
The DNA here is from genome assembly GCA_020852755.1 of Bryobacterales bacterium. Lineage (GTDB taxonomy): Bacteria > Acidobacteriota > Terriglobia > Bryobacterales > Bryobacteraceae > JADZAF01. The sequence goes on along the minus strand of JADZAF010000182.1, from coordinate 9,356 downwards.
CTGCGGAGCGGCGGGCTCGCTGATCCTGATCCTGGTCTGGGTCTATTACTCGTCGATGATCGTGCTGTTCGGCGCCGAGTTCACCCAGGCGTGGGCGAAAGCTCACGGAACGGCGGTCGAGCCCGAGGAGGGCGCCCTACGGATTGCGGAGGAGACTCCCCGGCAACCCAAGCGGGCGGCCTGAGCCCAGAGCCTCAGAACACCTTGCCCGCCAGCGCCGTGAGGGCTTCCACCAGCGGCCTCTCGGCTTCGGCGCTCAACGGGGAGCTTTCCGGCTCGTAGCCCATCCCTTTGAACGATTCGGCGGTCACGATGTAGCCGATGCTGCCGTTGGCGTAGCCGGTCGCGAAGACCTTGGCGCGCGAGCCGACCGCCTTCTCGATCTGGAAGCCGTAATTCACCATGGGCTCGCCGGGCATGCCGAGGAAGAGGAATTCGCCGATGCGCAGGGCCTGCAGGTCGCAGCGCACGCGGCGGCCGTCCTCGGTGGCGATGTCCTTCCACTGCTTGCGCTGGAGCAGGTCGGCGCGGGCAGGCAGGTAGACGGTCTGGTTGGCGCAGCGGATGGCGTACTGCGAGGCCCGTTTGGCGAGTTCCTCGCGCACCGCCAGCCGGGCGCCGGCCCCCGCGGCCGCGGAGCCCAGGTCCACTCCGGCCCATTGGAGATCGGCCTCGTCGCCGCTGCGGAAATCCTCCACCTGGGTGCCCGTGCCCGGCAGGTTGGCGCGCACGTCACCGGTGCAGCCCTGAATGAACAGGGAGGTGGTGCGCCCGCGATACACCTGTTCGAGCAGCGCCCGCGCCACGCCGGGAAAATCGGCGCTCCAGCGGGTGTTCTCGGCGCGGAACACGTTGGGGTGGCAGACGGCGTGCATCAGCACCGCCAGCGGCGCGATGGAAGCGCCGTCGTCCACGCGCAGCACTTTCACCCTGCGGTCCACCGGGCCGTTCGGATTCACCTTGAACAGCACTTTGCCGTCCGGTCCCGGCAGGCGGCGGCTGACGTTGAAGCTGATGGTGTCTTCCGCGTAGCCGAGCGAAACCGGCCGCAGTTCGGCCGCCGCCATGGCCGCCGCGCCCGCGATCTGCGCCACCGTCACGCGCCCGTAATCGGTCTTCAGGTCGAACACCGGCCCGGCGTGTGTGTGCGAGCTGGCCACCAGGATGTTGCCTTCCGGCACTCCGGCGCTCCTGGATACGGCCGCCCGGATGGCCTGCGTCTCCGCGTAGCGGGTTCCCACCAGGTCCAGCGCGATGATGGCCGCGCGGGCCTGCCCGTCGTCGAACAGCAGCACGCCCGCCAGCAGGGGATCGCGTATCCCGGTGGCGCCGCCCGGGCGGCCCGCATAGCCGGCCATGGGCGTGCCGATGGGAGGAGTGATGTCCACCCGGGCCACGCCGGCCCGCAGGTTCGATTTCACCGTAAAGGCCGCATCTCCGGCTACGGCCAGCCCGGCCGACAGGAGTGCTGGAAGCAAGCGCGCGCAGTACGTCATGGCTCAGCTCATTTCGATGCGTTTCACGTCGATCTTCGCGTCGTCGAATTCGCCCAGGCCCAGCGCGCCCGCGATCTCGATATGCTCGGGCGCCATGTTCAGGCTCTGCTGGATGCTGCCCCCCGAGGGCTTGGCCAGGCTCACCGGCTGCATTCCCGCCTGCACCCGCTTCTCGTCAAGGACGCGCCAGCAGACCTTGTCCATGGCCACCGGGTCGGTGGCGAAGTACATGGTCTTGTGCTCCCAGATGTGTTGCGGCGTGATGCCCGGCCCGTTCTCGTATCCGCCCCGCACGCCGTCCATGATGTGCAGCACCACCTTCTGGCGGACCGGCGCAACGTCCAGGATGCAGGGGATGAAAGCGCCCAGGACGTTGATGGTTTTTCCCTGGTGCGCCCGGCAGCAGTTGTTGGCCATGCCGAACGCGATATTCTTCAGCGCCAGGGTGACGCCCGCGGCATTGTGATGCTTCAGGCAGGCCAGGTTCACCACCTTGTTGACCCGCTGGGTGATGAAGCGGGCCAGGTAGGACCGGCGGAAGTGCGGGTCGCGCGCGTCCTGCCCCGGCTGGATGATGGGGAACTCCATGTAGTGATCGGCGTCGAAACCGTTCATGCCCAGCTGGATGTTGTCGTACTGCTCGGTGGCCCAGGCGGGCCGTATGTCGTCGGGAAGCCAGCGATGGATCCCGGCGCCCTGCAGTTGCAGGCGGTAGCGGTCGTAGACGAAGATGTCGGCGGGCTTCACGCCCGCCTGCTTCAGCCCGTCGATGATGCGCAGCAGCACGGAGGGGTCCGACGAGATCTTCTTTCCGCCCACCGGGTTCACCTTGATGCCGACCACGTCGCCGGGCTGGAAGAAGAGGCGCCAGGCATCGGGCCAGCCGGGCGCGCCGGTCAGTTCCGCCATGCCCCGCTCCATGACGCGGCCGATGGCCTCGCCCTGGTAAGCGCCGGAGACGATGGAGCCGGGATGGCGCACGGCTACTACGCGGCCGGGGTAAGGCCCGGGCATGCCGGGCTTGCCGGGGGTTTCGGCGGACCGGCCCAGCCGGGTGCCGAGAAAGCCGGCCGCCGCCAGGGCGGGGAACTGCCGGCGCGGGAAACGGAACGATGATGTGTTCATAAACTTCACCGGAGAGCGGCGCCCCTTATTGTACTTACGAAGGGCCCCGCGGTGTTACAATGCCGCTCGCGTTGGAGGCGAAAGTGAGAATTGCACTGTTTCTTCCGGCCCTGGCCCTGGCGCCCCTGCTGGCGGCAGCGGACGCCGTGACGGCCGGGCGGTTCATCGTGGAGCGGCCGACGCTGATCTGCCTGGGATTCGAGTGGCGGATCTCCGGCGACGACAATCGCAACGCGCGCGTGGAATCGGCCTATCGCAAGGCCGGCGCGCGGGAGTGGAAAAAAGCCCTGCCGATGCTGCGCCTGGGCGGCGAGCGGATCATCCGGCCGGAGCGGGTCCTCGACTACACCGTGCCCGACATGTTCGCCGGCAGCATTCTCGACCTGGAGCCCGATACGGAATATGAAGTCCGCTTCCGGCTGCACGACCCTGACGGGGTGAAGGGGGAGGCGGTCCGCACCGTCCGCGTGCGCACCCGCGCGGAGCCCAGAGCCGCCGCCGGGGGCCGGGTACTGCACGTCTACCCGCCGGGGTGGAAGGGCGAGAGACAGCAGCCCGCTTACACCGGACTCAAGGAGGCCTACAACGGAACCGGCGGCGCCGACTGGAACGTCACTACGCCGCGCCGGGTCCGCGCCGGCGACATCATCCTGGTCCATGCCGGGCTCTACAAGGGCAACCGCTTCAACTACACCGACGCGCTGTCGCTGCAATTCGACGGCGCCTACCTGCTGACCGCCAAGGGCACGCCGGAACGGCCCGTTGTGATCCGCGCGGCCGGCGACGGCGAGGTGATCTTCGACGGCGACGGCTGCCACCGCCTCTTCGATGTGATGGCGGCCGACTATCACATCTTCGAGGGACTCACCATTCGCAACACCGACATCGCCTTCTTCGCCGGATACAAGGACGTGTTCGGATCGAAGGGCCTGACCGTGCGGAACTGCCGCATGGAAGACGTGGGCATCGGGGTGACCACCCAGTACGCCGGCTCGGAGGATTTCTACATCGCCGACAACGTGATCCTGGGCCGCCACGACCCGTTCCGGCTGATCGGCTGGACGCGCTCCGACAATCTATACGGCACGAGCGACCTGCACAGCTATTACGGCGTCAAGGTGTACGGCGCGGGCCACGTGGTCTGCCACAACTACGTGGCGTATTTTCACGATGGGATCGACGTGTGCACGCACGGCGTGCCGGACGCCGAGGAGGACCGCCGGGCGGTTTCCATCGACATCTACAACAACGACATTCACCTGGTTGCCGACGACTTCATCGAAGCCGACGGCGGGGTGCACAACATACGGGTGATGCGGAACCGGGGCGTGAACGCGGGGCAGTGCGGACTGAGCGCCCAGCCGGTGTTCGGAGGGCCGGCTTACTTCATCCGCAACCTGATGTACCACGTCCCCGCGGGCGTGGCGTGGAAGTTTAACGTCATGCCGGCCGGGCTGCTGGTCTACCACAACACGGTCATCGCGGAGAACCTGAACGCCTCCATCTTCTCGAACGGGCATTTCCGCAACAACCTGCACCTGGCGCCGGACCGGCCCGGGCGGGGCATCTACCGCTTCGCCAACGCCACCTCGTACTCGACCTGGGATTACAACGGCTACCGGCCCAATCCCAAGGCCGCCGATCAGTATTTCTGGAGGTCGCCGGAACCGGGGACTCTGCGGGACTACGAGGCGCGGCGACGCTTTCAGCCGTTCCGCACGCTGGCCGAACTGCGCGCCGCCACCGGGCAGGAGCAGCACGGAGTGGAGCTGGATTTCGACATCTTCGAGGACCTGCGCGCCCCCGATCCGGACAAGCCCTACGCCGTGTACCGGGCCGGCGATTTGAACTTCCGTCTCAAGCCCGGCGGCCGGGCCGTGGACGCGGGCGCGCGCCTGCCCAACGTGAACGACGGCTTCACCGGCGCGGCGCCGGACCTGGGCGCGAACGAGGTGGGCAAACCCGAACCGGTCTACGGACCGCGGCGGGAAAAACGCACGTAGCCCCAGTGCTCGGGCCGGTGCATGTCGATGGCCCACTGCGGCGACCAGACCCAGTTGTCTTCTCTCAGCCCGGGCACCTTGCGGTACTTGCCGTTCACGATCTCGTGTTTCCACTCGACACGGGAGAAATTGACGCGCCATTCGTCGCCGGGGGACGGCGGCACGCGCCGGTTGGCGCGGGCTTTCATCGACTCCCAGGGGATGGCGATCTCAACCGACCAGCCCCGGTCCGTGTCCGAGGGGTTGTTCAATGTGCCGTCCACGTGCACGGCGGTTTTGAGGCCCGGGATCTCCCAACTGTTGTCGGCTTTGCCTCCGTCGCGGTAAGCCTTGGGGAGGAACAGGTCCCAGCCGGTGTTGAGTGCGTTCATCTCGAACTCGTAGTAGTCCGCGCGGTTGCCATCGGGATCGATGAACACTTCAAAGTCGTTATCGGCGTAGATGGTGGCGTCGTGCCGGGTCAGGGTGCCCCAGACGTGCGGCTCCTCGAGTTCGGCCGCTACGTAGAAGTAGCGGTCGTCCCAGAGCATCTTGGCCCGGGTGCGGAAGCGCGGCCTGGGTTTGGCGGGGCCTTCGATGTCCTGGAAGTAGGCGGTCCAGGGCGCCTCGCGCCACGCCCGCTCGTCCAGGCGGCCGTCGATTGCCACCGGCCCGGCCGTCCAGCGGCACTCATACCGTTCCGGCGGCTGCGGCGCCGCCATCAAAGCCAAAACAAAGGGGACAGAGGGAATTAATCGTCTCATGGATTGATTGCGCCCGGCCCGGCTTCCGTTTCCGGCGGTCGAGTGCAGCACCCCGGTGCGAAAAGCGTATTCAAGGCTGGGGCTGCAACGTCCAGTTTCCGGAGCGGGCCCGGCTGCTCCAGGCGCCGGTGACGGCCTTGACCCGCGCCGAGTCCAGCATCTGGATGAAAGGCAAGCTGCCGCGCAAGGGGGTGCGCGCGCTCCAGGAGCCCTCCAGCCTGGCGCCGTTCTCGGTTTCGGCCGCCCAGGCGCCTTGCCAGCCATCCGCTTCCTTGCGTGCAGACCACCAGCCGCTCGCCAGCACCGACCCGTTCGGATCCAACAGCGTCCAGGCGCCCGTGCCGGCGTCGGGTTCTTCGTGTTCCCGCGCGGTCCAGGCGCCGCCGAACCGGCGGCTGCCGGCGCTCGCCGCCCACTGTCCGCTCCGGGTGGCGGGCTGCGCCGCGAGCGAGGCGGGCAGCAGCAGCATCAGGCGCCGGGTCAGCCCCACAGAACCTCAGTCCAGCCGTTCCGGCTGCAACACGGTGCGCTCGTCGCGTACGTTCCCGGTATTCACCGTGGTGCCCGGCTCGACCAGCAGCACCTCGCACTCGCGCTCGGCCACCGACTGGTGCTCGACACCCCGGGGAACGATGAGAAACTCACCTTCGTCCACCCGGATCTCGCGGTCGCGGAAGCGCATCAGCAACTGCCCCTTCACCACCAGAAACAGCTCGTCCTCGTCGTCGTGCTGGTGCCACACGAACTCTCCCAGCAGTTTCACGATCTTCACCTGGACGCCGTGCAGGTCCCCCACGATGCGCGGCTGCCAGTGGTCGCTGAATTTGGCGAAAGCGGCCTTGAGGTTGACTTTGCGGATGCCCAGCCAGTGAGGCGGCTTCTGGAGGCCTTCCGGCAGAGCGGTTCTTTCGTCACCCAGAGTCTGGTCGATGTCCTCCTGGGTGAGGTCCTCGGCGGTGCTCAGGTCGGCCCCGCTGAGATTGGCTCCCACCAGGTCCACGCCGAGCAAGCGCGCGCCCACCAGGTTCGCCCCGGTCAGGTCGGCGGCCCGAAGATCCGCCCCGCGCAGGTTGGCCAGAACCAGGTTGGCATCGTTCAGCAGCGCACCCGAAAGATTCGCCAGGGCCAGGTCGGCTTTGGAAAGGTCGGACTGGGACAGGTCGGGAACCATTCCCGGATCGGCCTCCCGCAGGCGATTCCAGGTGTCCAGGTCGCGGCGGATCAGGTCCAAGTGTTCGGCGTTTGCCACCCGCTTTCCACCTCCTCTAGGCCCATAGTATGGCACAGGCGGGCCGGGGGTCCGGGAGGGGAGAACTCAGGCCTGCGGCGCGGAGCTGCGAATCAGCTTTTCCGGTTCGTAGCCGTGGGCGGCAATGCGGCTCAGAATCTGCTGGTAGAGGCCCTCCTCCATGTTCGGCTCGCGGCTCAGGATCCAGAGGTACTTGCGGTCCGGCTCGCCGACGACCGCCCAGCGGTACCCGGGGTCCAGATCGATGATCCAGTAGTTCCCGTAGAAAGGCCAGAAGAACGTCACCCGCAGCTTGGTGTTCGGACCCTCCCTGGATGCCAGCTTGGCCGTCCCCTTGGCCGTTTTGGTGCGCCCTTCCGGAGTCCGGCAGCGGTTCAGTATGGTGATCTTGCCGTCCGGCCGCAGAGTATAGGTGGCCGTGGTATCTCCCGCGCAGGCGCGCTGGAAACGGTTCGGCAGGCGGGCAATTTCGTGCCACTGCCCCATGTAGCGGTTAAGGTCCACCGAGGAAACCACCTGCAGGGGAGCCGCGGCTTTCTCCTGCGCCGCCAGCAGCAGGGGAATCGCGCAAGCGAGAGCGATAATGAACAGCCGTGTCATGGATAGCTATACCAAGTGTAAGATGCATTTCTTTGCCGTCCGGCTGCATTTTATCCAGCCCCCTCCTTGACCGGCCGCCGGACCGGGCAGAGAATTGAAGCCTGGAAACGCGGGAAGGAGCACCCATGGCTACAGCAATCAACCGCCGCAACTTCCTGGGCGGCGCGTCATGGACCGGGCTTGCCGCAGTCCCGGCTCGCAGCGCGCCCGGCGACAGGATCCGGCTCGGGTTCATAGGCTGCGGAGGACGCGGCCGGAGCCTGATGGGCATCGTTGCCCGCTATCCCGACGTGGATATCGCGGCCGTCTCGGACGTGATCGAGCCGCGCATGGAGCAGGCCCAAGCGGCGCTGGCCCGGCGCGGCCGGAAGCCGGAAGCGGTGGTGGACTACCGCCGCCTGCTGGAGCGCAAGGATATCGAAGCGGTCTTCATCGCCACCACCCAGCACTGGCACGGCCTGCCGTTCATCCATGCCTGCCAGGCCGGGAAGCACATCTACTGCGAGAAGCCGCTGGCCCACACGGTGGTGGAAGGCCGGGCCATGGTCAACGCGGCCCGCAAGTCCGGCGTCGTCGCCGTGATGGGCACCCAGCAGCATGCCGGCGCGCATTACCGGAAGGCCATCCAGACCGTACGCTCGGGCAAGTTGGGCAAGATCGGCCTGGTGGACTGCTGGAACTACGCCGACCGGGGCGCCCGCGCCGGCCGTTTCCCCGACTCCGACCCGCCCCCGGGTTATCACTGGGACCAGTGGCTGGGCCCGGCCCCGAACGTACCCTTCAACCGCGCCCGCCTGGACCATAACTGGTGGTTCGACTACGGCGGGGGCGTGTTGTGCAACTGGGGGCCGCACCACTTCGACATCATCTTCGAGGCCATGGGCGTGGACGCGCCCCTGTCGGTTGCGGCCACCGGGGGCAAGTTCGTGGTGGACGACCTGGCGGACACTCCAGACGTGTTCGAGGCCTCCTGGGAGTTTCCCGGTTTCCTTCTGACCTTCCGGCAGCGCAGCTACAACAACTTTCACCATCTGCAGTCGCGGCCGAAGCACTACGGCATCGCCTTCTACGGCCGGCAGGCGACCCTGGTGATCGACCGGTTCGGTTACGAGATCTACAGCAATACGGGCAGCAAGCCGTACCGGTTGTACGAGTTTCCGCTGGAGCCTCCCATCGAAACCATGGAGGGCATCCAGTATTCGACCTCGCCCGAGCAGGACGCCCAGGGCGCACAGGACGGTCCCTTCCAGCGCAGCTTCCTCGACTGCGTCAAGCAGCGCAAACCCCCGGCCGTCGACCTGGAGTACAGCCACCGGGTGAGTGTCAGCTGCTGCCTGGGCAACATCGCCTACCTGACGCGGAGGAGGATCCGCTGGGACGCGGCGAAGGAGACCATTCCGGGCGATGCCGAGGCGGCGCGTCTGCTGGCCCGCCCGAGACGCAAAGGCTACGAACTGCCCAAGGTGTGACATGGCGGAGAAATTCGAGCGCAGAACCTTTCTCTCTCTTTCGGCGGCGCCTCTGGCCGCGCGCCGCACGGCCCCGGCCGCCCCTCTGAAATGGCAGCCCAAGGTGGCTGAGAACATCTCCGACCTGAGCGACGCCACCTTGCGCTGGATGGCGCAGATCGGCCTGGAATGGGTGGACCTGCAAGGCTCCGAGCTGGTGGACCGCGACAGGAAGGGCTGGTGGACGGTGGAGGACGTGCAGGCGGCGGTGAAGCGCTGCGCCGAGTTCAATCTGAAGATTGCGGCCATCACCGTGCCCATCGCCTGGCAGACCAGCCCCATGCTGGGGAAGCCCGAGCGGGACCGCGATATCGGGAATATCTGCCGCAGCATCCGGGCCGTGGGCGAGGCGGGTATTCCCGTGTTCCAGTACCGCTGGTCACCCGACTTCTACTGGGGCGCCGAGATGGGCTACCAGGCGGTGAAGGGCCGCGGCGGGGCCATGTACACGGCGTTCGACTACGATCTGGTCAAGGACAAGCCGCCGTTTGAAGCCCTGGGGCCAATCACGCGCCAGGAACTGTGGACCCGGCTGATCTACTTCCTGAAAGCGGTGGCGCCGGCGGCGGAGAAAGCCGGGGTGAAACTGTCGCTGCATCCCAAGGACCCGCCGCAGCCTGTAGTGAGGGGCG
>JADZAF010000181.1 GCA_020852755.1 Bryobacterales bacterium | reverse complement strand
GGACTCCATCGCTGGAGCCCCTGCTCGTTCGGCTACACGTTGAACAGGCAATCTACATGGTGAACTCCTTTCAGTTCACAAGATCAGCCAGGCTTATCCTGGTAACCGACCGCAGGGAGCGGTTTTGGGGATAAGGCATGGGGGAACTCAACCGCTCCCTTTGGTCGCGGCTCGGTAGCCTGGTCGCGGCTCGGTAGCCGGGTCGCGGCTCGGTAGCCTGGTCGCGGCTCGGTAGCCGGGTCGCGGCTCGGTAGCCTGGTCGCGGCTCGGTAGCCGGGTCGCGGCTCGGAAGCGGATCAAGCAGAAGCTACTTGACGGCGGGCCGCGCCCAGGGAGCGCGGCGCGCAGCGGGCGAGGGCTGCAGCTTTCTTCGGATGGCGGCCAGGCCTTTGGCTTGAAACTCCGCGCCGTACTCGAACACAGCGCCCTCCAGCAGCAGTTGCTTCTGCAGCGCGGCCACGTCGACATCCTGCACAGCCGAACCGCTGCGCACGGCGAGCGCCGCCGCCGCTCCCGCGGCGTGGCCGAGGATCATGTACTGCGGCTCCATGCGCAGGCTCGAATAGGCGATGTGGCTGGCCGAGAAGCAGACCGGCACCAGCAGGTTCACGGCCTCGCTCTTCTTCGGCAGCAGAACCCGATAGGGGATCTGGTACGGCTCGACCGGCACCTGCACGTCGCCCTCGTTCTCGACGAAGCCCTTCTCGTTCACGAAGCGCTGCACGTTGTGCGAGTCCGAGTTGTAGCTGCCCATGCCGATGACGTCCGGCTTGGTCAACTCGGTCTGCAGATCCTTTTGCGTGGCGACGAAGCCGCCCACCATGCGGCGCGCCTCGCGAATATAGAGCTGGTTGGGCCAGTGCCCGGTGTCCACGAATTCGTCTTTCGCCAGGCCGTATTGCCGGACCTCTTCCTGCAGCGGCCTGGGCACCCGCGGATCGTTAGCCAGGAAATAGTAGAAGCCCTTCTGGTAATCCTCATGCTCCTTCCAGATGCGGGCGCGCTCGGGGTAGCTGCCGTCGGGATAGCCGTAGTTCTTTCCTATGTAGTCGGTGGAGAAACCGCCGCGGTTGTTGAGATCCACCTTGCCGTTCGGAATCACGCGTATCAGGCCCACTTCGTTGAGGGTAAGGGGGCTGCCCATCAGCTGGGTCATGGCCGCGAGGTACCGGGCCAGCAGCTCATAGCGCCCGGGATCGTAATTCGGGGGCCTGGGCCACGGGATCCGGTTTCCGGGCTCCTGCGTGGCAATCACCCGGAAGTTGTAAGCCTGGATGCGCTTGTCCGCCGAGCCCGGTTCCCCGCGCGGCTCGGGCGAAACCTCGGGCAGGAGCGCGCCGCTCTCGCCGCGGGCTGGAATGTCGACAGCGAACTGGTGGCTCGGCGTCACGGCGCGGACGCCGGCCAGCGATTCGCCGTACTGCGCGCTGCTCTCTCTTCCGAAGGTGTAGCTCACTTTGGCCTGGGCCATCAGGTCGCCCTCGTAGCTGCAGTCGGCGAAGACTTTGCCCCGGGTGGTGGAACCGTCTTCGGTGACGATCTCCAGGATGCGCGCCCCCTGCTTCCGCACGCCGGCTTTCTCCCGCAGGCAGCGCTCTTCGAGCAAAGTGACGCCCGCCTCCTTGAGCATATTCCGCATGATCGCCTCGGCCACCTTGGGCTCGGGCATCCAGGCGATCTCCTGCAAGTGCCGGTTCAACTGGTAGTGGGCGCCGGCCCTCCAGTAGAACTCCAGCGACAGGCCGCCGATCACCTCCCGCCTGCCGACGTCGGTGCCCGAGAGCCCTCCGCTCACCATGCCGCCGATATGCCTGCCGGGGTTGAGGAGGGCGGTTTTCAAACCGTTTCGCGCGCCGGCCACGGCCGCCATCACGCCGCCGGCTGTGCCCCCGTAGACGACCAGGTCGAACTGCTGCTGGGCGGCGGCCGGCAGGGCGGCCAACACGATCAATGCGAATGCTCTCATACAGGTCCTCGATGCTCCATGTTCCCACGCGATGGCGCTCATTTGTCCCCGAGCAGGTGCAGACGCATGAATTGCAGATAGACTTCCCAGTCGGCGGGGACGGCGCCGTGCCCGCCGGCGTGCATCAGCCAGCCGAGCGTGTGCAGGATGGGCTGCCCGGGCGGGGGCAACCGGTCCGTGCCCAGCCCTTCCCTGCCCAGGAGCCGGTAGACGGGCTCCGCGGCCACGGCGGCGAGAAACTCGCCCTTGGGATCCGACCACAGGTCCTTGTCCCCGGTCTGCAGCAGCAGCGGGCGGGGCGCCATCAACGCCACCAGCAGGTTCGCGTCCACCGGAAACTCATGCACGCGGTCGCCGTACTGCGCGTAGTTGCGGCAGAACTGATACCCGTAGCGCGCCGCCATGTGCTTCAGAGTCTCGCCGTAATTGCGCCGCGCCAGCGCCGCCCCGCCTTCGCCTCCGCAGCTGGCGATCACCAGGGCGAAGCGCGGGTCGCGGGCGCCGGCCCACAGCACGGTCTTGCCCAGCCGCGAGATGCCCGTGAGGGCGACCCGCTTCGCATCCACGCCCTGGTCGGTCTCCAGGTAGTCCAGGGCGCGGCTCAGGCCCCACGCCCAGGCCGCTATGGCGCCCCATTCGCCGGGCGCCGGCTCGCTCTGCCCCGGTTTCAAATAGAGCGAGCGCACGCCGTGCGGCAAGCCGCCCGGGAAGTCGGGATCGATGTCGCCGTAGTAGACGGTGGCGAATCCGATGCCGGCGGCCAGGAACGGCGCGATGTTGACCCGCCCGAAGCCCCTGCCCTTCGGCGCGGGGACCCGCTTCCCTTCGCGGTTCCAGATCTCGCCCGGCTTGATGCCCGGATCGTCCACCACGTTGGAATTGGCGGTGAAGCTGATGTTGAGCAGAACCGGCACGCGCCGGGCGGCTCGCGCGGGCAGGTAGAGCAGCAGGTCCATTTTGGGCCCGCTCTTGTCTCTGGAGAAGTGGATGGCGACCTGGCGCCGGATGGCCTGGCCGTCCAGGGCGGGCGTTCCCCGGTCGAAGACGTCGAAGGTCATGGCGGCGGGCCGGCCGGGACGGCGCCCGTATTGATGCTCCTCGAAGAGCCGGACAATCTCGGGGCGGCGCTTCGAGAACCAGGTCCTGGCATCGCGAACGGGCCTGCCGCCGGCCATGACCAGCGGATCGGGAAGGGTGTAGGCGCCGACCCGCGCCTCGTCGTAGTTGACGGGAATGCCTGCGACGACCGCGGGAGGAGTCCGCTCCTGGCCCAATGAGGCGCCGCAGCCGCACGCGGCGGCACAGGCGAAGAGCACGCTCCGGGATCGGGATCGCATGCAGACATGATATCCGGCCCGTCAACGGGCGTCCCGCCGGAGGAGCGGCCATAATGATGGAGTGAGATTCCGCTTGCGGTTCCCGGCTGCCGCGGCCCTGCTGGTGGCCGGCCTGGTCCGGCTGGGGGTCTCGGCGGACCCGCGGCCCTTCCGCTTCGCGATCCTGGGAGACCGCACCGGCGGAGCCAGGGCCGGAGTCTACGAACAGGCCTGGCGGGAGATTGCGGCCGCCGATCCGGTCCTGGTCATCGCCACCGGCGACCTGATCGAAGGGCTGAGCGACGCAACCGCCCCGGCCCAGTGGCTGGAAATGGAGCGTCTGCTGCGGCCCCACAAGCGGTATCCGTTCCATGCCGTTCCGGGAAACCACGACATCTGGTCGCCGGCTTCGGAGCGGCTGTTCCAGAAGCACACCGGGCGGCCCCCGCATTACAGCTTCGATTACGGAAACGCGCACTTCACAGTCCTGGACAACAGCCGCTCCGAGGAGCTGCCGGACTCGGAATTGTCGTTTCTGGAAGACGACCTGAAAGCGCACCGGGAGCAACCCGTGAAGTTCGTCTTTTCACACCGGCCCTCCTGGGTGGTCAACGTCGCGCTTCGCAATCCGGAGTTTCCCCTGCACCGCCTGGCCCGGCGGTACAACGTACAGTACGTCATCGCGGGCCACGTTCACCAGCTGCTGCACCTGGAACTCGAAGGTGTAAGCTACCTTTCCATGCCCAGCACGGGCGGACGGCTGCGGGCTTCGGCCGAATACCGGGACGGGTGGTTTTTCGGCTACGCCCTGGTGGAGGTCGACGGAACCCGGGTTGACTTCCGGTTTCAGGAGCTGAGGCTGCCCCACGGTCAGGGCAGAACCACGCCGCTGGCAAGTTGGGGCATGCTCGGCCTGGCGGAAGGACGCAAGCGGCAGACTCCCCGCTAATCTGCACCCCGGAGGGGCTGGCTTTCATCCAATAGGACATGCCAGGCAAGACGCTCGGCCCTGCGTTTGCAGGCCAGGTGGTTACCCCTCGAGCCGTTCATCCACCAGCGCGGTTCTTCCTGCTTTTCCTTCTAGGAGCTACCCTGATGCCGGCCGCTCAGAACTTCCCCGATCCCGCCATTGACGTCAAACCCGCCACGGGCAGGCAGACCGCGGTCCTCGCCGGCGGCTGCTTCTGGTGCACCGAGGCGGTATTCGAAATCATGGAGGGCGTCGAGGACGTCGTCTCGGGTTATGCGGGCGGCACGAAGGAGACCGCCCGGTACGACATCGTTTCCACCGGCCGCACCGGGCACGCCGAGGCCATTCTCATCACCTACGACCCGGCCAAAACCTCCTACGGCCAGCTGCTGAAGATCTTCTTCAGCGTCGCCCACGACCCCACCACACTGAACCGGCAGGGCCCCGACACCGGTCCTCAGTACCGCAGCGCCATCTTCTATGTGGACCAGGAGCAAAAGCGGGTGGCCGAAGCCTACATCCGGCAGCTCAACGAGGCGGGCGTTTTCCGCAGCCCCATCGTCACCCAGGTCGTGCCGCTCGACAAGTTCTACACCGCCGAAGGCTACCACCAGGACTACGCCGGGCGGAACCGCTCCAACCCGTACATTGTCCACGTCTCCGATCCCAAGGTCGAAAAGCTCAAGAAGATGTACCCGGGCTGCGTGCGGAAACGGAAGTAGCGCCGCCGCCCGGGAGCCGGCGAGGGCTAGCGGGAAGCGTTTCCGGCCCGGTACTGCAGGTAGACCACGTGCGTCTGGGTGTACTCGTAGAGGCCGTGCTTGCCGTCGGCGCCGCCGATGCCTGATTTTCGCCAGCCGGCATGGAAGCCCTGCATGGCTTCGAAGTTCTCGCGGTTGATGTAGGTCTCGCCGAAGCGGATCTCGTTGGCGGCGCGCATGGCCACGTCGATGCTGCGGGTGTAGATGGAAGAGGTCAGGCCGTATTCGGAATCGTTGGCCCAGGCGATGGCTTCGTCCAGATCGTCGAAGGAGATGATGGGGGCCACCGGGCCGAAGACCTCGCGCCGGACGATCTGCATGTGCTGGCGGACTCCAGCCAGGACGGTGGGCTCGTAGAAGTAGCCGCGCTCGCGGGCGGCACGCCTGCCGCCGGTGAGCAATTCGGCGCCCTCGCTCACGGCGCCGGAGACCAGGGCCTCGACCTTGGCCAGCTGCCGCGCATTGATCAGCGGGCCCATGTCGAGATCGGGCTCGCGCAGCGGGTCGCCGTAGCGGGTTCCCTGCATGGCCCGGACCATCTTGTCCGTGAATTCGGCGGCTACCCGGCGGTCCACGTAGATGCGCTCGGCGCAGTTACAGACCTGGCCCGCGTTGATGACGCGCGAATTCCAGATGGCGCGCACGGCCAGGTCCAGGTCGGCATCGGCCAGCACCAGCGCGGGCGCCTTGCCGCCCAGTTCCAGGTTCACCTTGGTGACGTTGCGGGCGGCGGCCTCCATTACTTTGATGCCCGATTCCACGCTTCCGGTCATGCTGATCATGCCGATGGCGGGGTGGGAGGCCAGGGCATGGCCCACGGTCGGACCGCGGCCGTAGACCAGGTTGAAGACGCCCGCGGGCAGGCCGGATTGGGCCACGATCTCCGCAAAGGCGTTCGCGTTGACGGGCGTCTCTTCGCTGGGCTTGATGACGATGGTGTTGCCGGTCACCAGCGCGGGCGCCATCTTGCGCGCGATCAGGATGAAGGGGAAATTCCAGGGCAGGATGCCGGCCACCACGCCGATGGGGGCGCGGAACAGGAAGATGTTCTCGTTGGGCCGGTCGCTGGTGACGATCTCGCCCTCGATGCGGCGGGCCCATTCGGCCATATAGTCGATGTAATCGGCGGTGAAGGCAACCTCCACCTCGGCCAGCGCGGGCACCTTGCCCTGCTCTTCGCTGAGGATGCGCGCGATCTCCGCCTTGCGCCGGCGTATGCCCGCCGAGACGCCGCGCAGCAGGTTGGCCCGCTCGATGGCCGGCCGCCGGCCCCAGGCGGGCTGGGCCTGCTGCGCCGCCTGTACAGCCTGCTCCAGCGCGTCATCCGGGGAGTCCGGGACTTGCGAGATGACTTCGCCGGTGGCGGGGTTCTCCACCGGAATGACTTCCCGCGCCGTGCAGTCTTCAAAACGCCCGTTGATAAAGTTCCGAATCATGGTCGCCTCGGTCTCGCTGTCTTCACCACTGCTTGACGCTTACGATAGCATCATCGAGAGGTGATGGAATGAGACTCCTCGCTCTGATATTTCTGGTTCCGGCCGCCATGGCGCAATCGCCCGCATTGCAGCCGGCGGCGCTGCGGTGCGAGCACCGCTCGGATCCCTTGGGCATCGACGAGACGAAGCCCCGGCTGAGCTGGCAACTGGCGGCGGCGAATACCCGGGCGCGAGGCCTGAAGCAGAGCGCCTATCGCATTCAGGCGGCCTCCACCCGCGAAGGCCTGCGGCGGGGCCATGCGGATCTGTGGGACACGGGCAAGGTGGAGTCGGACCAGTCCGTGCTGGTCCCCTACCAGGGCAGGCCGCTGACCTCCGGAATCGAGGTGTGGTGGCGTGTGCGCGTCTGGGACCAGTCGGGAGCGGCATCGGCCTGGAGCCGGGCGGCGCGCTGGTCGATGGGCCTGCTGCAGCCCGGGGACTGGCAGGGGAAGTGGATCGGGTGGGAGGAGAAGGGCGTCTACAAGAACCCGCGCAGCCCGTTCCAGCTTCTGGGGAAGGCGCGCTGGATCTGGTATCCGGAGGGCGACCCGGT
>JADZAF010000180.1 GCA_020852755.1 Bryobacterales bacterium | reverse complement strand
CGGACGGGGTCCGGGGCAGTCAGGCGATGGCGCGAACCAGCCGCAGCGGCAGAGTCACCACGGCCCACACGAGCGCCAGTACTCCGCCCACTGCGATACCGACCAGCTTGAATGGCAGAAGCAATAGCCAGACAAACGGGTAGAGCACCAGGGCCGCGAGCGCCAGCGGCCAGCAGAGCACTAGCAGGATCAGCCAGAGCAGAAACTTGACCAATGTCGTCCTCCGATTACAGTCCTACGCACGCCAGGGTCGAAAGGTTCCCTCAACCGGCACGGCGGGCTACCTCGATCATGGCCTTCACGTTGTCGTCCGGGGTGCCGTAGTCCATGTTGATGCAGCACAGCCCCAGGTTCCTGGCGGAACCCGCCGCGGCGATCAGCCGTTCGGCGTCGTCCCGGATCTCTTCGGCGGCCGCTTGCAGCATGCGGACCGGGCTCAGGCGCAGATTCAGGAACGTGTCCGGAAGCTCCCGGCGGCAGGCAGCTACGTCCGATCCCCATCCCACGTCCAGGAAGGCCAGTCCTAGCTCCCGGTAGGACGGTGCAAACAGGTGGGCGTTGCTGCCGCAGTGGTGGATGCCGTACGGGCGGAGCCGCCCGGCCATGCGCAATTCCAGCGGCAGCAGGAACCGGCGGTAGGCAGCCGGCGAGATCATCTGCGCCGAGCAGTTGGCATGCAGGAAGATACGGGGGTCCACGTTCAGGATCGAGCGGTTGCAGGAAACCGAGTTGGTGCCCGTGCGCGCCGCCACGTACCGCGCCACCGCCGTGGCGGTCTCGGCGATGACGCCGAACAGGTGATCGACCAGATCGGGATCGTCGAAGAAGTCCAGGTACAGCTGCTGGCCCCGCAGGTGCAGCGCCGTGTTGAGGATGCCGTCCAGGTCGAAATCGCCCACCACGCATCCGAACTCCCGCTCCAAGGCGTCCATGTCCCGCGCCCACTCGCTGAGAGGCCAGGTGGATTCGAGGCCGGGAACCCGCAGGGCCAGGATCTGCTCGCGATTCAAAACCGTGGGAACCGGCCAGGGAGCCTGGTCCTCCTGGAAGCGGATTTCGATGCCGAACAGCGCGGGCAGGATGAAGCCTCCGGCTACGTGCATGGAGCCGACCAGGGGGCGGGGCTGCGGGTCGGGCTCGCCCAGGCCGAACCGCTCCCACAGGACGCGCCGCATCCGCACGTCGTTCTCCATGCGGGCCGCCCGGTCGAAGTAGAAATCGCGGGTGAAAGCGATGCCGCAGTTGCGGAACCACCAGTGGGGGGCGAAGATGAGTTCGACGGGTATCACGGCAGTAAAAATCAATTATAAGGACAGCTCTATGAACAGGCGTCAATGGATTTCGCGCGCAGGGCTGGCCGCCGGCGCGGCCGCGTTGTGGGAGGGCGAGAGCGCGGCCGCCCAGGCCTACCGCCAGGCCACCCGCGGCCTCCCCCCGCTCAAGATCACCGATGTGAAAGTGATCCTGACGAATCCGCCCTACGCGAACGGCACCTTTTCCTTCATGCAGCGGCTGGTGATTGCCAAGGTGGAAACCAGCGAGCCTGGCTTGTACGGCCTTGGCTGCGCTTCCTTCGTCTTTCGCCCGGCGGCGGTTGCCGGACTCATCGAGAAGTACCTGAAGCCCTTCGTAGTCGGGAAAGACCCCGAGATGATCGGCGACCTGTTCCAATCGATGCATGTCAGCTCGCTCTGGCGCAGCGGCCCGGTCCATAACTACGCCGTGGGCGGGATCGACATGGCCCTGTGGGACATCAAGGGCAAGCGCGCCGGCATGCCGGTCTACCAGTTGCTGGGAGGGAAGACGCGTTCCGCGGTGCAGTGCTATGCGGATGCCTCGGGCCGGGATGCCGCCGAGATGGCCGAGAGCGTGAAGAAGGTGCAGGCGCGCGGCTACCGGCACGTCCGCCTGAATTACTCCGGCAGGAAGGTGCCGGGGACTCCGGCCCTGGCGGACATGCCCACCAACGTCGTCATCGATCCGGACGAGTGGGTTCGCGAGATCCCCCGGGTCTTTGAAGGCGTCCGCAAGGCCTGCGGCGAGGAAGTGGAACTCATCCAGCACCTCCACGGGCAGTTGCCTCCCCAGGCCACGATCGGCATGGTGAAGCGGCTGGAGCCCTTCCGTCCCTACTTCTTCGAGGACCCGTTCTACCCGGAGGACATCGGCTATCTGAAGAACCTGCGGCAGGTTACTACGGTGCCCATCGCCATCGGCGAGAAGTTCGTGAACGAGCACGAGTACGTGGGCCTGGTGAGCGAACGGCTGATCGACTTCATCCGCGTACACGTGCCGGCCATCGGCGGCTTCACCAAATCGTGGAAGCTGGCCGTGCTGGGGGAATGGTTCAAGGTGCGAACCGCGTGGCATGCACCGGCCGACCTCTCCCCGGTGGGCCACGCGGCCAACGCCCACCTGGACCTGGCCTCGCCGAATTTCGGAATCCAGGAGGGGTCGGTGATCCACGGCGACGCCATCCGCGAAATCTTTCCAGGCACACCGGTTCTCCGCAACGGGTACCTGTACGTCAACGAAGCGCCCGGCCTGGGTATCGACCTGAACGAGAAGGCGGCGGCGAAGTTCCCCTGCAAGCTGGAGGACGGCAACTGGGGACCCAAGCGCAGCCCGGACGGATCCATCATAGGAAACTGATAAGCCGTGCAGCTTTCCGCGGGAGATCCCGCTGGATTAATCTAATGAAGACCGAATGATGCAGGAGGGAGGACCATGACATTTCATCGCAGAAGTTTCATTCAGGCGGCCGCGGTCGGGGCCGTCGCCTCTCAGGGCCGGGCGGTTGCCCAACGAAGGAAGACCGGGCTTCCCGTGCTCATGAAGGTCGGGACCCAGCAGGGGCATTCCCCGCAGTTGCTGCGCGCCCTGGCCGCTTTTGGAGTTCCGGAGATCTGCAGCGGCGAAATCGCTCCGCGGCTCAATGAGAACTGGTCGGTGGACGGGCTCCGCAGGCTGCGCGACCAGGTTGCTTCGTTCGGCATCCGCCTGTCGCTGATCCCTCTGCCGATGAGTTCCAGTCCGATCACCCGGGCCAACTATCCCAACATCCTGCTGGGAAAGAGCCCGGAGAGGGACGCGGAAATCGAGGAGATCAGCCAGATGATCCGCAACGCGGGCAAGGCGGGAATCCCAGCCGTGAAGTACAACCTCACGTTCCTGGGAGTGCCTCGCTCGGAGTCCACGCCCTGCCGCGGCGGCGCCACCTGCAGCACTTTCGTCTACGAGAAAGCGAAGCTGGACCCGAAGGTGCAAGAGCTGGCCCGCGGGAGCGAAGAGATGATGTGGGAGCGGATCGAGTACTTCCTGAAGCGTGTCGTTCCCGTGGCCGAGGAGGCCAAGGTGCGCCTCGCCTGCCATCCCAACGATCCGGGAATGCCCAAGGGCGGCTTCCACGGGGTGCCCTCCGTGCTCAGTTCCGTGGAAGGTTTGAAGCGCTTCATCGAGATCGCGCCCAGCCCCTATCATGGTCTGAACTTCTGCCAGGGGACGGTCTGTGAGATGCTCAAGGACCCGCGCAAGGAAATCCCCGATGTGATCCGCTACTTCGGCAAACGCAAGAAGATCTTCAACGTGCATTTCCGGAATATCAAGGGCGGCTTCCTGAATTTCCAGGAGGTCTTCCCGGACAACGGCGACGTCAACATGCTGGAGTGCGTGCGCGTGTACAAGGAAGTCGGCTATGACGGAATGCTCATGCCCGACCATGTCCCGCGCATTCAGGGAGAACGCTCCGATCTCGCCTTCGCCTATGTGCTGGGCTACATCCAGGCGGCCATCCAGATGGTCAAGGAAGAAGGCTGAGCGGAGGTGGTTCCTCCGCACGGTTTTTCGGAATGACTCGCGCCGGCACATTTTCCCGGACCGTGCTCGCGGCCGGCCTCCTGCTGGCCGCGCACGCATGGGCAGCGCCCGCTCCGGACTTCCAGGCGGCACGCGAGGAGGCCGTGCGGCTGCTCTCCGCCTACCTGCGCATCGATACCGTCAACCCGCCGGGCAACGAGACCCGGGGCGCCGAGTTTCTGAAGTCGGTCCTGGCACGCGAGGGGATCGCCTCCGAGATCTTCGAGCTTGTGCCCGGCAGGGGAAACCTGGTGGCCCGGCTCAAAGGCAGCGGCAGGAAGAGACCCGTGCTGATGATGGGCCACATCGACGTGGTGGGCGTGGAGAGGGAGAAGTGGACCGTCGATCCGTTCGGCGGGCTGGTGCGCGACGGGCTTATCTACGGGCGCGGCGCGGTGGACGACAAGCTGATGGGTATCGCCGGCCTGGAGGTGCTGCTGATGCTCCACCGCTTGAAGATTCCGCTGGAGCGCGACGTGATCTTCCTGGCCGAGGCGGGCGAGGAGAGCAGCACCCAGGTCGGCATCGACTTCATGGTGGAACGGCACTGGGACAGGATCGCCGCCGAATTCTCCCTGGCCGAGAGCGGGGGCATGCTGGAGAACAACGGCGTGGTCACGCGGGTGATGGTGACGGCGACCGAGAAGCTCTCCCGGAACATGAAGCTGGTGGCGCGCGGGGTGAGCGCGCACGGCTCGGTTCCCCGCGCGGACAATCCGCTGCTGCGGCTTTCTTCCGCGCTGGTCAGGCTGGCCGCCTGGCGACCGCCCGTACGCTTGAACGAGGTCACGCGCGCTTACTTTTCCCGGCTGGCCGCCGTCAGCCCGCCGGAGGAAGCGTACCTCTACACCCACCTGGACGATCCCGAAGCGGTGGAGAAACTCCGCGCCCGCAGCCCCCACCTGGACGCGCTGCTCCGGGCCACCATCACCCCCACCATCATGCAGGGCGGCTTCCGCGACAACACCATCCCGGCCACCGCCGAGGCCACGCTCATGGTGCGGCCGCTGCCCGATGAGGATATCCCGTCGCTGATGGCGAGCATGCGCGAGGTGATTGCCGACGCCGCGGTGGAGCTGCAGCCGTCCTGGGGGCGCCGGCCGGCGGCGCCGCTCTCCGGCTTGAACACGGAGATGTTCCAGGCCCTGGAACGGGTGCAGAAGCGCCTGTTTCCGAAAGCCGTCACGCTGCCCACCATGGCCACCGGATCGAGCGACTCGGCGCAGATGCGGGCCAAGGGTGTGCATGCTTACGGCATCGGGACCTTCGGCGGCTCCGGCGGGCACGGCAACGACGAGCGGGTCTCCGTGAGGGGCCTGGGCGCGCTGGTGGAGTTCCTCTACAACGCGATTGTGGAAGTAGCGGCCGCCAGGTAGCGGTCCTCAGTGGTAGCAGGCCAGGTCTTCCAGCTCGCACCGCACGCGTTCCAATATGGCCGGCGGCGGCTCGGCGTTGAAGGGGCCGCCATCGCCGCAGTCGATATCGTGGAAGCCCGCCATCCGCGCGGCCGCCACTACGGCGGCGTAATTGTAGGCGCGGTCTTCCATGAAGCGCAGGCGCTCGAATCCGGCCAGGCGGCTCTCGATCCGGCGGGCGGTTTCGAAGTCGCCCCGCCGGTAGGCGTTGTTCAGTTCATCCGACGCCCCGGCGAACAAAGTGGCGATGCCGGAGGTATGGCCGCGGGCGCCCTGGGCGATGCCATCCAGGCAGCAGTCTCCGATGCCCCACATGGCGATGCCGCTGCCGCCCAGCAGATCGACCACCGGGCGGACGTCGGCGGCCGAGGTGCCGATCTTGACGCCCTCCACCCACTCGCAGCCCCGCGCCACCCGGGCCAGCACGTCGCGCTGCGCGCCGCTGCGCAGGTAGAGAAAAAAGCGCCCTCCGTGCCTTCGGCCCTGCTCGTTACAGAAGGCCAGCAGCTCGCGGTAGATGCCTTCCGGATTGGCGATGCCGTTCACCGGCAGCAGCAGGAAGGCGTCCGGGGGACGCGTGAACTCCATCTGGCGGGTCAGCAGTTCGGCGGCGGAGCGCAGCGGGTTGGGCAGCAGGCCGCTCACCACCAGGGCGCGGTCACCGGCGGCCTGGCACAGTTCGTTCACCAGGCGCAGTTGATCCTCGCCGGCCAGGTGGTGGATCAGGCTGCCGCCGCCGAAACCGAGCACGCGCGGGCGCCCGCCATCCAGTCGGTTGCGGGCGATCAGGTACTCGGCGTTCTTGCGAAAGGCCGCACAATCCGGCTCGCCGACTCGAAACGGCACCACCGGATAGGCGACCACGGTGTTCCAGTCGTAGGTCGTGTCTTTGCGGGTCACAGTTTCACCAGGTCGCGGATGCGCACTCGTTCTCCGCCGCGCTCAATGCTGCGGTAGCCGGCGATGCCCACCAGGCTGGAATACGCCCCGGCCAGGCTGCCGGCACGGAGGCCCAGCGGATCGGGAGCGCCCGGATTGCGGAAGATCAGGTCGTGCAGCGAGGGGTCGGCGCCTCCGTGGCCGCCCGAACGGGTTTCAAAATCCCTGATCACTTCCGACTTGCCGAAATTGCGGGTCAGGCGCACTTCGTGGTCGCGGTGGCCGCCGCCGTCGTACATGTTGAAGTCGATCCGGCCCTTGGTTCCGTTCAGCGCGATCTCCTGGCCCTCGTAGGGCATGAAGGTGTTGGCGGTATAGCTCAGCCGGGCGCCGTTCTCGTGCTTTACCATGACGGCGTAAGTGTCCTGGATATTCACGTCCAGGCGCCATACGCAGCCGTCGATCTGGTAGCCGTCCTCGCCCTCGCAGCCCACGTAGAGCTTCATGGAGGTCTCGTTCCTGGTCACATCCGTGTAGAACTGGCAGCGCTGCTTGTAGGGACAGACCCGGCAATGAGTGCTGCGGAAGGGGTTGTTCCGCCCGTAGAAGCGCAGATCGCCGTAGCCCACGACTTCCACCGGAGGCGAGTCCAGCCACCAGTTGACCTGATCGAAGTGATGGCAGGACTTGCTGACCAGCAGGGTGCCGGAGTGTTCCTTGATGCGATGCCAGCGGCGGAAATAACTGGCCCCGTGGCTGGTATCGAGGTACTCCTGGTAGTCCACCGAGATGACGTCGCCGATGGCTTTTTCCATCAACAGCTGCTTGATCTTCTTGGCTTGCGGATAGTGGCGCGCGTTGAAGGCCACGATCAGCCTGCGCCCGTACTTGCGCTCGGCGTCCAGGATCATCTGGCACTGCCGCTCGTCGGTACATAGGGGCTTTTCGGTCAGGACGTCGTGTCCCAGTTCCATGGCCCGGATGATATAGGTGTAGTGGGCGCTGTCCACGGTGGTAACCAGCACCAGGTCGGGCTTGGTTTCCTCCACCATACGGTCGAAATCCACGAACGTGGGCGCGCCGGACCCGATCAGCTCCTTGGCTACTTCCACCCGTTTCGCGTTGATGTCGCAGAGGCCCACGATCTGCACCGTGTCGTTGTAGTTCTGGAGCAGGCTGCGGCCCCAGTAGACGCCCCGGCCTCCCGTGCCCACCTGGGCCAGGCGGATGCGGCGGCCCTGGGCCAGGGCCAGGGCGGGGGCGAAGGCGGCAGCTCCGGCGGCCAGAAAATCGCGGCGGCGCAGAGAGAATTCCGGCGACGGCATAGTGTTCTCCTGTTCGTGCATTATATAGGGGGCGGTACCTGCTATGGCCGAACACATCATTGCCGGCAACGTCGCCGGCGTGGGCTTCTGCGCTCTGCGGCTGGAAAACGGGGAAATCGAGAGCGTCCGGATCCAGGGACAGGAGCGGCGAGACGAGTCCTATCTCGCGCCGGGCCTGGTGGATTTGCAGCTGAACGGTTTCGCGGGCGTGGACTTCTCCGGCGAGAACCTCACCGTGGACCAGTTGACCGGGATTCTGCCCAGGCTCTGGGAAACCGGACTCACCAGCTTCTGCCCCACCCTCATCACGAATACCCGGGAACGGCTCGCGCGAAACTTTCAGGTGCTGGAAGAGGCGCGGCGCGCCGATTCCGGTTTTGCAGCCTCGGCGCCGTGTTATCACCTGGAGGGGCCCTATCTCTCGCCCGGCCCTTCGCACGGCGTGCACAATCCCGAGTGGATGCACCCGCCCGATTGGGACGAGTTCTGCGCATTCCAGGAGGCTGCGGGCGGCAACATCGGAATCGTCACCCTGGCCCCGGAACTGCCCGGCGCCTGCGACTTCATCCGCAAGGCGCGCAAAGCCGGTGTGGTGGCGGCGATCGGCCATACCGACGGCAGCCCCGAGCATGTTCACCAGGCCGTCCGCGCCGGCGCGGCCCTCAGCACGCATCTCGGCAACGGCTGCGCCGGAATGATCGACCGCCACAGGAACCCGATCTGGGCGCAACTGGCCGAGCCCAAACTGAACGCCAGCATTATCTGCGACGGCTTTCACCTGCCTCCCGACCTGCTGCAGGTCATTATGCGAATGAAGGGCGGCGATCATGTCATCCTCATCACCGACGCGACTCACGTGGCCGGCTTGGCGCCGGGGCGGTATTCGCTTCTCGGAACGGAGATCGACCTGCTGCCCAACGGGAAAGTAGCGAGGGCGGACGGCGCCTCCCTGGCCGGCTCGGCGTTGACCATGAACCGCGCCGTGGCGCTGTTCCAGCAAGGCACGTCCTCATCCCTGGCCGCCGCACTCAAATGCGCCACCACCAACCCCGGGCGTCTTCTGAAGCGGCCGGGCGTGTGCCGGGAGATCGCGGGAGGCGAGCCGGCCAACATCATCCGCTACCGTCCCGGGCAGCCGGCGCTCGAAATCGAAGCGGTGTGGCTGGGCGGAGAAGTGGTATATCAACAGGATGCCACCGATTCAGATCGCGGCCGTTGATTGGGCCGTCCTCATTTTCTACCTGATAGCGATTGCGGCCGTTGGGATCATCGTCGGCCTGCGGGTCAAGGACACCGATCACTACTTCCTGGGCAAGCGGCGCTTCGGCAAGGCCCTCATGATCGGCCAGAGTTTCGGCACCGGCACCCATGCCGAGATGCCGGTGTCCCTGGCCGGGGCCGTTTACAGCCTGGGGCTTTCCGGCATCTGGTACCAATGGAAGAACCTGTTCGCCACCCCCTTTTACTGGCTCATCGCGCCGCTGTTCCGGCGTATCCGGCGAACCACCAACGCGGAGATGATCGAAGACCGCTACGGCCCCTGGATGGGCGCCATCTACACCGTCTTCGCACTGCTCTTTCTGGCTATCAACATGGCCAGCATGCTGAAGGGAGCGGCCAAGGTGATCAGCCAGGCGGTGGGCGGGCAGGTGCCGGTCAACGGCATCGTCATCGCCATGACGGCGGTCTTCATCCTCTACAGCTTCGTGGGCGGGCTGGTGGCGGCCGCCTGGACCGATTTCCTCCAGGGCTTCCTCATCATCGCGCTCTCTTTCATGCTCATTCCCCTCGGTTGGGGCCTGGTGGGCGGGTTGGACGGCATGAGCCGGACCCTGGAGCCTTACAAGCTCTCTCTGGCCGCGCCGGAAGGCATCGGCCCCTGGTTCATTTTCATGCTGACCGTCAACGGCCTGATCGGCATTGTGGCCATGCCCCACCTGATGGCCGCGGTCGGCACCGGCAAGGACGAGGACACCTGCCGGGTGGGCTTTCTCTACGGGACTTTCGTGAAGCGTTTCTGCACGGTCGGCTGGGCCATCGTCGGCCTGATGGCGGCGGTGCTGGTTGCCCGCGGCGTCTTCGGCGTTACCTCTCTGCACGATCCTGAAGAGGCGTTCGGCTTTGCCTGCCGCCACCTGTTGTTCCCCGGGGGAGTCGGCCTGCTGATCGCCAGCGTTCTGGCGGCCAACATGGCCGGCTGCTCGGCCTTCATGGTGGACAGCGGGGCTTTGTTCACCCGCAATTTCTACCGCAAGTACCTGGTGCGTTCCAAGCCCGACAGCCACTACCTGCTGGTCGGGCGCCTGAGCGGCATGCTGATCACGCTGGGCGCCGTGCTGTACGCCCTGCTGCTGATCGAGCGGGTTCTGTACTCGTTCCTGCTCACCGAAACCATGTCCACTTTCGTCGGCGTGTGTGTCTTCGGCGGAATCTTCTGGCGGCGCGCCACCCGCTGGGGCGCCATCGCCAGCATCGTAGCGGCCATGGGCGCCAACTTCGTCCTGTACGCGGCGAGGGGCGAACGGCTGGATCATTGGGATCCCAACGTCTTCCTGATGGCCCTGCTGGCCGGCATCCTGGCCCTGGTGGTGGTAAGCCGGCTGACGCCGCCCGAGCCTGAACAGAGCCTGCGCTCGTTCTACCGGCGGCTGCAGACCCCCAGCGACGAATCCGGTGTCCGCATGCCCGAAGGAATCAGCGAGGCAGGCGATGACGAGATCGACCTGCATCCCGCCGCCAAGGCCGGACGCCAGTTGCTGCTGGTGAATCTGTTGCAGTTGCGCAAGGGCGCCGCGGGCGTCGGCTTCTTCCGGGCCTACCGCACCGACCTGAAGGGGTTTGCCGCCGGCTGCGCGATCGTCGCCGCCCTGATCCTGCTGGTCTGGCTTTTGTTTAACGTGTAATCCTATGTCGAACGCGCAAATGCCGCCTCTCCCCGCCATGGCGGAAAAGTCGAACTGCCACGCCATGCTTGCGGGGCCCATGATCCCCGTAATCACTCACTACAACCGCGACCTGAGCCTGGACCTGGGCGCGCTCGCCGCCAACCTCGAGTACCTGATCGAACACGGCATTCGCACCGGCTCGGGAGTATTGCTGATCGCCGGAGCGGGCGGCGATTTTCCGATGCTCACTCCGGAGGAGCGGCGCGCGCTGATCGCGTCCGCCATCGAGATTGTGCGCGGGCGCTGCCCGGTGGTGATCGGCGCTCAGTCCACCGACCTGCGCGTAGTACTGGAACTGGCGCACTTCGCCGACGAGGTGGGTGCGTACGCCATGCAGATCAGCGCGCCGTATTACTATCCGCCTTCCGGCGACGATGTGTTGCGGTGGTTTGAGACGGTCAACGGCGCGGCGAAGAAGACCGGCATCATGGTCTACAACACCTGGTGGCACGGCTACCATTTCCCTTTCGACCTGCTGGACCGCGTGATCGGCATGGACCGGGTGGTCTCGCTCAAATGGTCCACTCCCAGCTCGGGACTCGACTATCAGGAGGGCGTGGCCCGCTACGCCGGCAGCGTAGCCGTGGTCGACAACGCCATGCAGTGGCCGGTCTCCGCCATGCTCGGAGCCTCCGGCTTCATCACCCACCTGGGCACGGTCTGGCCGGAATACGTGGGATCCGTGCACAGCCTGCTGAAAGCGGGTTGCTACAAGGAAGCGCTCGAGTCGGTTCGTGAGAAGAAGTGGCCCTGGGCGCGCTTCCGCATCAAAATGGCGGGCTATACGGGCGGCGAAGCTCCGCCGGTGCGCGCCGCGCTGGAGTGGTGCGGCCGTCCGGGCGGTCCGTCGCGCCCGCCTTCCAGGGATCTCGGCGGCGCGGAGCGGCGGGAGTTGAGCGCGCTCCTGCAAGGCATAGGCGTGCCGAGGACTTAGTCGCCGGCTGTATCGGAGCACACCAAAAAAACGCGCCTGAGCGGTTCCCCCCCTTCAGGCCCTGTGTATACTGTTAAATCGCTTCTCACTGGGAATCAGCATGCGCTGGGTTGCCTTACTCGTATTGTGCGCCACGGGAGTGTGCGCCCAAACAACACCGGATCTCGAAGGGCGGGTCGCCGAACTGGAGCGCAAGATGCGACAGCTCGATCCGGATTTCACGCCTTCCGGCTCCCCCGCCGATCTGAGCGGCCGCCTCGCGGCGCTCGAAAAGAAGATGGAGGATCTGCTGTCGCAGCGCGCGGCCGCGCCTCCGCCGGCTGCCGAGACAACTCCCAAGCCGGCCGAGACGGCCGCTCAGCCGGCGCTGGAGGCGATTCCGCCGGCCGCCGCGGCGCTTCAGCCGGTCAGCTACAGCGCCCCGCCGGAGAAGGCGGACGAGGAGCACCGCCTGCCCGTCGCGGGCTACATGGATTTCCACCTGAACAAGGAGTCCGGCGATTCCTTCCGGCCCGACTTCCATCGGTTCGTGCTGCTGTTCGGACACAGTTTCTCGGATCGGATAAAGTTCTGGAGCGAATTCGAGCTGGAACACGCGCTGCTGGAGGGCGGCGAGGAGACCGGTGAAGTCGCGCTGGAACAGGCCTACCTCGATTTCCTGGTCAAGCCTTACCTGAACTTCCGCGCGGGTATGATGCTGACGCCGGTGGGCATCATCAACGAGCGGCACGAGCCCCCGGCTTTCAACGGTGTTGAGCGCCCCTTCGTGGAGACCCTGATCATCCCCACCACCTGGCGCGAACTGGGTTTCGGCATCACCGGCGACCTCGGCCGTGGATTCCGCTACCGGGCGTACATGATTTCGTCGCTGGATGCCAGCCGCTTCGACGCCGCCGAGGGCATCACCGGAGGGCGGACCGCGGGATTCGACGCCTCCTTCCGGAATCCGGCCAAGGTAGCGCGGCTGGAATACGCCGGAATCCGGCGTCTGACGCTGGGCACGAGCTTCTACACGGGGCACGCGGGATTCAACACGCCCGGCATCAACCCCCGGGTCTCCCTGGCGGAGTTCGATGGCCGTTACAGCTTCCGCCGGCTCGACTTCCGGGGGCTCTTCGCCAATACCTGGCTGAACCGCGCGGGCGAACTCAACCACCGGCTCATGCAGCAATCCGGCATCAATCCGAACATCGCCCGGCAGATGCGCGGCTGGTACCTGGAGCCGGCCATCCACGTTATGCCGCGCCGTCTGCGCAACGACGTGATCCTGTTTGCCCGCTATGAGAAGTACAACACCCAGCACCGCATGCCGGACGGTTACGTTCCGCTCGATCAGTTCAACCGCTCCTCCTGGGTGACGGGGGTCACGTTCAAGCCGAACGCCGATGTGGCCATCAAGTTCGATTACGTTTTCAACCGCAACAAGAGCTCCGTGGTGCGTCCCCTGGATGGGATCAACCTGGGTGTCGGATGGTGGTTCTGATGAAGAGACTTTGTCTGCTGTTGCTGTGCAGCGCCGCTTTTGCGGCGCAGAAGGCCGATTCAGGGAAACCCGACCGCGTGATCACGATCGTGGCGGAACGGTTCACCTTCAACCCCTCCAAGATTGTTTTGAAAGAGGGAGAAACCGCGGAGTTCGTTCTGCTCAGCGATGACACCGATCACGGTTTCCGCATACCCTCGGCCGGTGTGGACCTGGCCATCCCGCAGCAGAGCAAAGGCGAAGCGCGAGTGCGGTTCGTCGCCCGCAAAAGAGGGAAGTATGTCTTCGAGTGCTCGCGGCCATGCGGCGCAGGCCACAACCTGATGCGCGGCGTGATCATCGTGAAGTAAGGGAGGTCCATGTGATGCGACGCCGGTGGTGGGTGTTCGTGCCGGCCGTGGCGGCGGTGAGTTTGTGCTTCAGCCAGACGGCCGGGCGTGTCCTTCCGGGAAGCCCTCTTCCCGGGATCACGCCCCGGGAAATGGAATTGTTCCGGATGGGGCTGGAGGATTTCACCGAGGTGGAGACGCCGGAAGACGGGCTGGGTCCGGCCTTCAACGGCAACAGTTGCGCCGTCTGCCACAGTGTGCCGGTCATCGGCGGGATCAGTTCCATGACCGAGATCCGGGCCGGCTACCGGGACGAAAACGGCAAGTTCACGGCGCTGAACGGGGGCACCCTGTACCATCTGTTCTCGATCCCCAACCATCTCTGCCAGGTGAAGATTCCTCCGGAGGCCAACGTGGTGGCCCGCCGGGCGCCCATTCCAGTATTCGGAGCAGGGCTGGTGGAAGCCATCCCGGATGAAACCCTTGCGGCGCTGGAAGACCCCGACGACCGCGACGGAGACGGCATCAGCGGCCGGGCGGCGCGCGTGTTCGACGTCGCCACCAGCCGCGAGCGCATCGGGCGGTTTGGGTGGAAATCGCAGCAGGCCACCCTGCTGGCTTTCTCCGGCGATGCCTACCGGAACGAGATGGGCATTACCAACGACCTGTTCCCCGATGAGGTCGCCCTGGGTGTGGATCCCGAGAACATGCGCCTGTGCAGCCCCGGCCGCGGTCTTCAGGACGTCAGGGACCGCCGGACGGGCATGCGCGGCATCGACAACTTCGAGAACTTCATGCGGTTCCTGGCTCCCATCGAACGCGCGCCCCTGGACGATGAGTCCCGGGCGGGTGAACTGCTGTTCCAAGCCATCGGGTGTGCCTCCTGCCACGTGCCCGTGCTGCAAACCGGGGAGAACAGCAACCCGCTGTTCGACCGCAAGCCGGTTCCGCTCTACGCCGACCTGCTGCTGCACGATGTCGGCACCGGCGACGGCATCGAGCAGGCCGCCGCCAGCGCGGAAGAGATCCGCACTCCGGCGCTCTGGGGCCTGCGTTTTCGCCGGCCTCTGCTGCACGATGGCAGCGCGCCCACGGTGGAGAAAGCCATCCTGCGCCATGGCAACGAGGCGGAGGCGGCGCGGCAGCAGTACGAAGCGCTGGCTCCGGAACAGCGTAAGCAATTGCTCGCGTTTCTCAATTCGCTCTGAGTGCTTTTCGGCGATGATCGCGTTGTTCATGCGAATCACACGCCCCTGAGAATCACTCTCGCCCCGTCTTCGCGCCCCGAAGAGGAAGGCCCTGCATAGCGGGCCGCGACCCGTATTTCTCGCCGGAAGACGGCTGTTCCAGCAACGGTTCCTTGCTGCCTTGACACCTTGCGGCCAGCCGATTGACAACCACTCTCCCAGCGGTATAGGTTGACGTTTGCGCAATACTGCCCAAGGAGCAGCAATCATGAACACAGATTTGTCGAGGCGCGGCTTTCTGGCGGCGTCGGCCAGCGCCGCTTCGGCGGGCCGCGTGCTGGGCGCTAACGACCGGGTCCGCCTGGGAATCATCGGCGCCGGCGACCGGGGTTCCTACCTCATGCGTGAGGCCATTCGCGCGGGCAACATCCAGTGGGTGGCCGTGTGCGACGCCTGGGACCTGCGCCGTGACAGAGCAGCCCAACTGGCCGGGGGCTCCGTCGAAAAGTATCCCGACTACCGGAAGCTTTTGGACCGCAAGGACATCGACGCGGTCATCGTGGCCACCTGGGACAACAATCATTCCCGGATCAGCATCGACGCCTGCGCCGCCGGCAAGGACGTGTACGTCGAAAAACCGATGACCTCCGAGCCGCTGCAGGGGCCGCCCCTGGTCCAGGCTGCCCGCCGCTACAAGCGGATTCTGCAGGTGGGCGTGCAGCAGCGCTCCACGCCGCACTTTGTGGAAGCCAAGGAGCGCTTTGTGGACAGCGGCCTGTTGGGCCCGGTCCACATGGTGCGGACCATCTGGAACAACAACGGGGGCTATCTCCTCAAGCCGCCCGCGGGCATGGAGCAGAAGCCGCCGGGCCTGGACTGGGATGCCTGCCTGGGAGATCTGCCCAGGATCCCCTGGGATCCCAAGCGCTACTTCAACCGCTTTTCCTACATCGAGCTGTGCTGCGGCCAGACGGGCGGTCTGCTGGTCCACATGATCGACGTGGTGCAGTGGTATCTGGGCATCACCAAACCCTTGGCCGCGGTCTGCCTGGGCGGTATCTACCAGCACGACGACGGCCGCACGGCCCCGGACAACGTGAACATGATCCTGGAGTATCCCGAGAAGATGACCGTGACCTTCGAAGCCAGCGTCACCGACCGGGTGAGGAAACAGAACGACGACATCGTATTCATGGGCGAGGGCGGCCGGTTGAGCATTTTTCGCTGGGGCTACCGCTTCACCCAGCCCGGCAAGGAGGACGCGGAGATCTTCGTCAAGGGCACGCCGGACCGCCACATGGACAACTGGCTGGACTGCGTGCGCACGCGCCGGGAGCCCAACGCCACCGTCGAACAGGGGCACTACGGAGCGATGGCCTGCCACATGGGCAACATCGCCTGGCTGGAGAAGAGAAGAGTCGCCTGGCAGAAGGAGTGGGACATATGAGCATTGAAATCGGCGTCAACATGGAGTTCATCCGCTGCGAGGACAAGCCCTTCGAAGCGGGCGTGGAGAGGGCCGCCCGGCTGGGATTCCGCTGGGTGGAGCCCATGGTGCACAACGGGCGCGAACTGTTGAGCGAGGCCGGTTATTTCCATTCCTTCTCGATGGACGAGGATCCGCTGGAGATGAAGGATATCCTGGCCCGGCACGGCGTGCGGGCCTCGGGCCTGAGCGCGCACTGCCCGCTGATCCGGCCGGAGATCAGCGTGCCCTATCTGCAGAAGGCCATCCGCTTCGCGGCTGCCATTGGTGCGCCGGTGGTCAACACCGACGAGGGCATCCGTCCGGAGTGGGTCAGCCTGGAGGAGGCCTGGCCGGTGATGCGCTACACGCTGGCCACGGTGCTGCGCACGGCCGAGCGGTACGGCGTCTTCGTGGCCATCGAGCCGCACCAGAGCATCTCCTGCAAGACCGAAGGGCTGCTGCGCATCGCCTCGCTGGTCGACTCTCCCTGGCTGAAGATCAACTACGACACCGGCAACGCCTACCTGGGCGGCGAGAACCCGTATGAGGGGTTGAAGGCTGCACTCAACCGGCTGGTGCACTTGCACGCCAAGGACATCAGCATCCGGATGTCGGAGGAGGAGAAGGGGAAGGTGACCGGAACGCCTGTCGGCTGCGCCTGCGGTGACGGGGTCATCGATTGGGCCCGGGTGATCGGCATTCTCCAGCAGGCCGGCTTCAGCGGCGTGCTTTCGGTGGAGTGCGGCACCCCGGACCAGGCTGCCCGCAGCCTGCAGCACCTGAACACGGTGCTGGCGAGCGCGGCCGCGGCAGGAGTGTAACGGAACGCTGCGCCGCCGTCCGCTATGGACCTTGCGGACAACCCTTCGGCGTGTTTCTCAAGTTGCTTGCCCGCCGACCGCTACCGCTACCCCTCCACGGCGCTTTCCCAGATCCGCAATCCGAAGCGGCTGAGGTGGATCGGGATGTGCCGGTAGCCCGGGTGGCTCTGCTCGATCTCGCGGATCATGGCGCGCTTCGCGGGCAGGTCGGAGCCGCTGAGCAGGGTCACCGACCCGCCCATGCCGCCCGCGCCGTTGACTTTCCAGCCTACCGCCCCGTGCCTGCCCGCGATCTCGATGATGGCGGCGTGGTGCGGCCCCACCAGCGCGGAATGCAGCACCGCCTGGGCGCAGGTGTTATCGATCATGGCCTGTCCCAGCCGCTTGAAATCGCCCGCGTAGAGCGCGTTCTTGGATGCCTCGGCGGTGAGTCGCAAGGGCTGCAGCTTGGGCGCGTCCGGTCCGGCGTCTTCCAGTTCCCGGATCACCATCTTGTGTACGTCGGACGAGCTGTGGGTCTGGCCGACGTAGATGAGCGACAGCCGGCTCTCCAACTCCCACCATAACGAGTCGGGGACCCGCACCGGGCTCACGCTGGCGTGCGGGTAGTCGTGCATCTCGATGTAGTTGATGCCCCCGAACGCGGAAGCGATCTGGTCCTGAATTCCGCACTGCTGCTTGAGCAGTTCGGTTTCGATCTTCTGCGCGGCGGCGGCCACCTGGTGCGCCGTCATGCGGCCGGGAGTGAGGCAGTCCAGGGCGCCGATCAGGGCCACGCTCACGGCCGCCGAGGTGCCCGTGGAGCAGCCGCCCGGAGCTTCGCTGTAGATGGAAACCTCGATGGCCACGTCGGCGGGGATGTCCATGTAGTCCATGGCGGCTTCCAGCAGCGGGTGTTTGTCATAGCTGCCGCACGGTTCGGCGATGGTGTAGCGTTCTCCGTAGTTCTCGGCGTTGATGGTGATGCGGGCGCGGTCGCCGCTGTGCCGGTAAACCCGCATCTGGACCTCGGCATAGGGATACACGGCGATGTTGAAGATCTTGCCGTAGCGGGCGAACCAGGTGTCGGTCCAGCCGCCGTTGTCGCAGACCCGTATGGGGGCTACGCTGTTCACGATGCGCAGCAGGGAAGGATTGCGTGACAGAACCGTTTCCTCCGAACAGAGAAATCGTAACAGGTTTCGGGTTTCCGGCTATAGTAAGACCTGTGCGGCTGGAACCGGCGCGGCTGATCCTCTGTTTCCTGGCTGCCGTCGCCACGGCCGCCGCGGCCGGGCCGCCCTATCCCCGCAGCCGGATCATCTCCGCGATCCGCTGGGATCCGAACATACACCGCCTGGGAACAGGCCAGGACGGCAAGACCGGCGACAACTGGCCGATTACCTGGGGCGGCGATGGCGCCCTCTACACATCCTACGGCGACGGCGGCGGTTTCGCCGATCCGGACCGCAAGCTCACCCTGGGCTTCGCCCGCATCCTCGGCGATCCGCCCAAGCACCGCGGCGAGGACATCCTCTCGGATGCGGACACGCCCGCCGGGTGGGGCAGGGACGGAATCAAGTCGAGCGGCATGCTGATGGTGGACGGTGCGCTTTATATGTTCGTGCGCAATTACCGGGTGGGCGGCGATTACCGCCATTCGCGCCTCGCCTGGTCCCGGAACGGCGCTCGAAACTGGACGTGGGCGGACTGGCACTTCTCCGGCGCCTTCGGCTGTCCCGATTTCGTGCAGTTCGGCCCGAACTACCAGGGGGCGCGCGACCGGTTCGTGTATGTTGTTTCCCAGGCCAACGACGACGCCTATGCCTTCGCGCCCGATATCGTCATGGCGCGCGTGCCGGAGGGCAGAGTCGCGGACCGCGGCGCGTACGAGTTCTTCGCCGGGCGGGATGGGCAGGGCCGGCCGGTGTGGTCCAGGGACCTCGGCAAGCGCAAGGCGGTGTTCACCGATCCGAGCGGGACTCAGCGCGTTTCCCTGTCTTACAACGCAGGCCTCAAGCGCTACCTGCTCACCTCCTCCCACCAGACGCAAGTGAAGGGCCCGCACAACGCCAGCCTGGGCGTTTTCGATGCTCCCGAACCCTGGGGCCCCTGGACCACGGTGTACTACGACGACCACTGGTCAGGGAACGACCGGACCTATCACCACAAGTTCCCGGCCAAATGGATGAGCCCGGACGGCCGGACCCTGTGGCTGCTGTTCTCCGGCCTCGGCGGCGGCAACTACGCCTTCTGCGTTCGCAAAGCCGTGCTCGAGTAGATTCTCTCTCCGCCCTTTTTCGATATCCTGTTCGGATGAACGTGGACCTGAACCTGGAGCACGTCCCGCCGCCACCCGCACGCAAGGATTACCGCATCGGCGCCATCGGGGCGGGCTTCATCATGCGGGACATTCAACTGGTGGCCTATGCGCACGCCGGCTATCACGTGGAAGCCATCACCTGCGCCTCTCCCGAGCAGGCGAGGGAAGCCGCGGAGGCGCGGGGCATTCCCAAGGCCTATGGCAGCGTGCGCGAGTTGCTTGCGGACGATTCCATCGAAGTGCTGGACATCGCCGTGCCGCCGGCCGAACAGCCCGGGGTGATGCGCGAGGTGGTCGCCCACGCGAAGAACATCAAGGGTATCCTGGCGCAGAAGCCGCTGGCGCCGGATTACCCCCGCGCGCGCGAGATCGTCCAGATGTGCCGGCAGGCGGGCATTGTGCTGGCCGTGAACCAGAACATGCGCTACGACCACTCCATCCGCGCTCTGAAGACCTGCCTGCAGCGCGGCTACCTCGGCGACCCCGTCCTGGGCACCATCGAGATGCGCGCCATCCCGCACTGGAAGCCCTGGGTGAAGCAACTCGGGCGCGTGACCCTGATGGTGATGAGCATTCACCACCTGGACTGTTTCCGCTACCTGTTCGGCGACCCGGAAAGCGTCTACGTCAGCGCGCGCACCGATCCACGCACCACTTTCCCCCACCAGGACGGCATTCCGCTCTACATCCTGGAATACGCCAGCGGGGTGCGGGCCGCCGCCTGGGACGACGTGTGGACCGGGCCGGCGCGGGAGGGCGCGGCCTCCGACATCTACATCAAGTGGCGCGTGGAGGGCACCGACGGCCTCGCCTGGGGCAGCATCGGCTGGCCGTCCTATCCGAACGCGGTTCCCAGCACCATCCACTTCACCACCAGGCACGCTCCGGGCGTCTGGTTCTCCCCCAAGTGGAAAGAGGTGTGGTTTCCGGACGCCTTCGAGGGAACCATGGGCCAGTTGCTCGACGCGCTGGCCAGAGGCTGCGAGCCGGCCATCAGCGGGCGCGACAACCTGGGCACCATGGCCCTCGTGGATGCCTGCTACAAATCGATTGCCGAACACCGCCCGGTGTACATCAAGGAGATCGTGGAGGCGTAGATGCGGCTGGGACTGATCAACAGCGCGTGGGCCGGCACGCACGTCGGCACGGCGGAGGGAATCCGCAAGACGAAAGAGATCGGCTTCGACACCATCGACATCTTTGCCGATCCCCTGGACGCCGATGCCCGCGAGCGGCGCCTGATCCGGGACACCTGCCGGGAGGCCGGCCTGCCCATTGTGTCGGTCTGCTGTGTGGCCTGCGGCCTGCCCGACTTCAGCGCATCGGTGCGGCGTTTCCACGTCGACCGCTGCAAGGCCTACCTCGACATGGTCTACGACTTCGAGGCCCGCAACCTGCTGCTAGTGCTGGGCGAGTACATCTGGCAGCAGGAAGTGATCGCGCCGCGCGACCAGTGGCGCTGGGCGGTGGAAGGCGTCCGCGCCCTGGGCGAGCATGCCCGCTCGCTGGACCTGGAGATCGCCCTGGAGCTGGAGCCTTTCCGCCTTTCCCTCATCAACAACCTGGAGAGCATGGAGCGCTTCCTGGACGACGTGGACCATCCTTCGGTACGCGCCAATCTGGACGTCTCGCATCTCGCGCTGGCCGGCACCCCGGCTTCGGACGTGCCGCGGCTGAAGGGACGTATCGCCCACGTGCATTTTTCCGATTGCGACGGCAAGGTACACGGCGACCTGCCGCCGGGACGCGGCGTGGTGGACTTCATCCCCTACCTCTCCGCATTGAAGGACGCGGGCTACGGCGGCGCTGTCAGTATCGAGCTGGAATACTCGCCCGAACCGGACAGAATCGTGGAATGGGTGACGGAGGCCTATTCAGCCACGGACCGGCTGATGCGCGGCCTGGGAATCCGGGGCTGAGGGGCCCGGGCTGACGAACGGGCTGCCGGCCACGATGAATCGCAAGGGCCAGTCGGCGCAGTGCCGTATGCCCACCCGGGGGGTAACGGCCACGGCGAAGTTTCCCGGTTCGAGCGGCTCGCGCACCGTAAGTTCCCCGCGCGTCACGTCGCGCCCGTTGTGCGCGCGGGTGATCCCCATGGCCTGAGTGAGTTTCCCGGGACCGGATGCCAGGTCGCGCGGCCGGCGGGCTTTCGGACGCCTCTGGCGCATCAGGTCCAGCCCGGCCACCGGTTCCAGCGCGCGGATCAGCACGCAGCCCGGCCGGCCCTCCGGTTCGGCCACCAGGTTGAGGCACTCATACATGCCGTAGATGAAATACACGTAGGCGTGCCCGGGCGGGCCGAAGATGACCCTGGTGCGCGGTGTGATGCCGCGGGCCGAGTGGGCCGCCAGGTCGTCCCCGCCCAAATAAGCTTCGGCTTCCACGATCAACCCGGCACAGGGGCCGTGCACCAGCACCTTGCCGAGCAGGTCGCGAGCCACCTCGATGGTACGCCGTTCATAGAAGCTCCGCGGGAGCACCGGTCCGAGACGCATGCCTGTTCCTATTCTCCCCCCGGCGCGGCGCCTGCGATTTACAATGAAAGTCCGCCGTCATGCGACTGTTTACCGCCCTGGATCTTTCCCCCGAGGTGATCGGGAACCTCGAGCGGCTGCTGGACCGGCTGCGGCCCTCGGCCCGCATCAAGTGGAGCCCTCCGGAGAACCTGCACATCACCACCAAGTTCATCGGGGAGTGGCCCGAGGCGCAGTTCGAAGAGGTGCTCGCCGCCTTACAAGTGCTTCCACCCCGGGCGCCCATCGAGGTGCGAATCGCGCAGCTTGGCTATTTCCCCAACCCGCATTCGCCGCGCGTTTTCTGGGCGGGAATCCATGCGCAGGGGCTGGCCGAACTGGCCCGGGACACCGAAGAGGCCCTGGCGGCGATCGGCGTGCCCAGGGAGAAGCGGGCCTTCTCGCCCCACCTCACCCTGGCCCGCATCAAGGAGCCCGTGCCCACGAACAGCCTGCTGGCGGAGGTTTCCCGCCTGCCCTCGCTCGAGTTCGGCAGTTGCACCGCCGATCGCTTCTATCTCTACCAGAGCCAGTTGCGGCCCTCCGGGTCGGTATACACGCGGGTCGCGGAGTTCCCGTTCTCCCGATGAAGCCCCTGCTCGCCCTGGTTGCCGCCTACCTGATCGGCGGGATTCCGTTCGGCTTTCTCCTGGTGAAACTCAAGACCGGGCAGGACGTGCGGGAATCGGGAAGCGGCAACATCGGCGCCACCAACGTCCTGCGGACCACGGGGAAAGCGGCGGGTATCCTCACTTTGCTGCTGGATATCGGCAAGGGGTACTTCGCCGTTTGGCTGGCCGCGCGCGTGACTTCCGGCAGCATCGGCTGGATGAGCGCGGCCGCGGCGGCCGTGATGCTGGGCCACGTCTTTCCCGTTTTTCTGCGGTTCAAGGGCGGCAAGGCGGTGGCCAGTTTCATCGGAGCCTATCTCTATCTGACGCCGCTGCCGCTGCTGGCGGCCCTGCTGGTCTGGCTCGGGGCAGTGGCCATGACCCGGTATGTTTCCCTGGGCTCGATCCTGGCGGCGGGCACCTTCCCGCTGGCGGTGTGGCTGATCGCCCATCCGCCGCTGCCCGTGGTGGCGGCTTCCATTGCCAGCGGCGCCCTGATCGTGGTCCGCCACAAAGCCAACATCGAGAGGCTGCGGGCGGGCGCCGAACACCAGCTCTCGTTCGGCGGGAAGCGCGGATGAAGCGGCTGGCCATTATCGGCGGGGGAAGCTGGGGCACGGCTCTGGCGCTGGTGCTGGCGCCGCGCATTCCCGATCTGCGTCTGTGGGTCTACGAGGAGGATCTGGCGAAACGCATGCGGGCCACCCGGGAGAACGACGTCTACCTGCCGGGCTTCCGCCTGCCGGAGCAGGTGGAGATCCACACCGGTTTCGGGGAGGCCCTTCGGGGCGCCGATATCGTGCTGGGTGTGATGCCCTCCCATGTCGCCCGAGCGAGCTATGCGGCCATGCTCCCTTTCCTGGATCCTTCGATGGTGTTTGTGAGCGCCACGAAGGGTTTGGAAACCAATAGCTTGCTGCGTATTTCGCAAGTGATCGATGAGGTACTGGGGGCCCGCTTTCACCCTCGGGTGGCGGTGCTGTCCGGACCCACCTTCGCCCGCGCCGTGGCCGGAGGCGAGCCCACGGCGCTGGTGGCCGCATCCGAGGACTTGGACCTCGCGGCCTCGATCCAGCGTACCTTCTCCGGGCCCACCTTCCGCGTTTACGCCGGCAGCGATCCGGTCGGGGTGGAGATCGGCGCCGCGGTCAAGAATGTGGTGGCCATCGGCGCGGGGGTTTGCCATGGGCTGGGGCTGGGCAGCAACGCCCTGGCGGCGCTGATCACCCGGGGCCTGGCCGAGATCACGCGCCTGGCTCTGGCCA
Organism: Bryobacterales bacterium; assembly: GCA_020852755.1. GTDB lineage: Bacteria > Acidobacteriota > Terriglobia > Bryobacterales > Bryobacteraceae > JADZAF01. The sequence continues at coordinate 6,829 of JADZAF010000180.1, read as the reverse complement.
TGGGCGCGCAGCCCAGGACGCTGGCCGGGTTGGCCGGCCTGGGAGACCTGGTGCTGACCTGCACCGGCGACCTGAGCCGCAACCGCAGGGTCGGGCTGGAGCTGGCTAAGGGCCGCCGGCTGGAGGAGATCGTGAACTCCATGCGCATGGTGGCCGAGGGCATCAAGACTACTAACGCTACGGTGGACCTGGCGCGCCGGCACTGCGTCGAGATGCCCATTGCCGAGCAGATGCACGCCATGCTGCACCTGGGCCGGCCGCCGCGCGAGGCCATCCGGCTGCTGATGGAGCGCTCTCTGAAGGTGGAGTGACCGCAACCAACCGGCGGGAGCTGCGTTAACCAATATATGGGAGCCGTGGCCGCGGCCCGCGACGATTCGGAGTTGATGCTGCGGGTCAAAGCGGGCGACAAGGCCAGTTTCGACCTGCTGCTGGACCGGTATCGCGCGCCGGTGGTGGGCTTCCTCTATCGCATGGTGCAGAATCAGGCCGTGGCGGAGGACCTGGCGCAGGAGGTGTTCCTGCGAGTCTACCGGGCGCGGGCCGGCTACGAGCCTGTGGCGCGCTTCACCACCTGGCTGTTCCGCATTGCCACCCGCGTGGCTTTGACCTGGCTGCGCGACGGTCGCAGGGAACAGGGGCAGGAGAGCGTGGACGACGAGCACGCCGGGGCGGCCGTGCGGGAAATCGCGGACGGCAGGCCGTCGGTGGAGCAAACGCTGGTCTGTGAGGCCAGGCTGGAAGAGGTGCGGCGGGCCATCCTGGCTCTGCCAGGGAAACAGCGGGCCGCGGTCCTGATGCACAAGTACGAGGAGATGGAGTATTCGCAGATCGCGCGTGTCCTGGAATGCTCCGAATCGGCGGTGAAGTCGCTGTTATTCAGGGCGTACGAGAACTTGCGCGCCCGGCTGGCGCACATGGCATGAGGTGGGTATGAATTGTCCGGTCCGGTCCGAGGGGAGAGGGGAATCGCTGCTGGAGTACTGTGCCGGGCGTCTGGACGCCTCGAAGGCAGCCGCGCTCGAGGCTCATTTGGAAGCGTGTCCGGCCTGCCGCGACTTCCTCGCGAATCAGGAAGCGGTCTGGCACGCGCTGGAAGCGTGGGAGGCGCCCCCGGTCTCGCCCGGGTTCGACCAGCGCGTGTACCGGATGATGGAACGGGAATCGCCTTCCGCATGGTGGGAGCGCTTCCGTACGGCCTGGCGCCGGCCCGCCGTGCCGCTGGCCGCTACCGCGGCGCTGCTGCTGGTTGCCGGGATCCTCTCCTACCGGCCGGCGCCCGCTCCCGAGCAGCCGGCACAGGCCGTGGAGATCGAGCAGGTGGAGCGCGCGCTCGAAGATCTGGACATGCTGGGGCAATGGAGCGGCGCGGAGCACGCCCTATGACCCCGAAGTGGATCCTGTGCCTGGCGGTCACGCTGGCGCTGGCCGCCGTGGAACTTCGCGCCCAGCCGCCGGCCCGGCGGGCGCCGCCGCAGCGAATGCTGGAACGGCTCAGCCGCATGACGCCGCAGCAGCGCGAGCGCGCCCTCAGCCGCCTGCCGGAGCCGCGGCGCAGACTCCTGGAGGAACGGCTCAGGCGCTACGAAAGCCTTTCGCCGGAGGATCGCCGGATGCTGTTTGAGCGCTACCGGCGCTTTCGCCGGCTGGCCCCGGAGAGACAGGAGGAGGTCCGCGCCGTGTTTCGCCGTTTCCGCGAACTGCCGCCCGCCCGGCGCCCGGTGGTGCAGAGAGAGCTGCGGCAGCTTCGCCGGATGAACGAGGAGGACCGCCGCGCGCGCCTCGCCAGCCAGGAGTACCGGAGCAGCTACTCGCCGGAGGAACGCCGGATCCTCGAGGAGTTCAGCGCCGCCCTCCCCGGCCCGGAATAGGCCATCGCCCGCGCGAGTGCCTCTGCCGTACGTTGAGAACCTGCGCCGCCACGGTTCCGTTTGCCAAGTCTCTCCGATCCCATATATGCTGGACTCTTCGCGCGCTCTGCTGTAAGCGAGTTCACTTATGGTCCCGTTCGGATTCCTCGACTGGCTCTGGGTCGTGCTCTACCTGCTGATCATGGTGGGCGCCGGAGTCCTTTTCTACCGCCTGGGCAAACGCAGCGAGGCGGATTTCTTCCTGGCGGGCCGCGGCCTCCCGTGGTGGCTGCCCGCCGCCTCGGTCTACGCCACCCACACGGCCACCGATACGCCCATGTGGATGAGCGGCGTGGTCTACAAGCATGGCCTGGCCGGCATCTGGTATTCCTTCTTTGCCGCCTGGTGCGCCATCAGCGCCTTTGTCACCACCCGCATCTTCCGCCGCTCCCTGGCCTACACCCAGGCCGAGTGGAATACCATCCGGTTCCACGGCCTCGGCGCCGAACTGCTGCGCGGCTGGATGTCCGGCTGGCAGGTATTCATGTCGATGTTCATGCTGGGCTGGGTGGGCATCGCCATGGGGAAGGTCTGCGAATATGCCTTCGGCTGGCCCACCTGGGTGGGGCTGATCCTGTTCTCCACCCTGTGCGCCGTCTACGTGATGGCCTCCGGCTACTGGGGCGTCATCATGGCCGATTTCCTGCAAGGTGTGATCGCCTTCGCGGTGATCCTGATTGTCTCCCTGTGGGGCGTTTTTGCCGCGGGCGGGCCCACCGCGATCGTCAACCGCCTGGCCGCCATGGGTGAGAGCTGGCGCCTGGATCCGTTCGCCTTCACCGGCTGGTTCAGCGGGGACTTCCCCATCGCCTGGTTCCTTACCATGCTGTTCATCGCTGTCCTCGGTGGTTTCGGCATGGGCACCAACATCGACTGGTACGTGGAGGCGCAGCGCATACAGAGTTCCCGCACGGTGCGCGATGCCAGCTACTCCATCTGGTGGGGCACCGCCCTGGTTCTGACCCGCAATTCCCTCTGGGCCGCCGCCATCCTGGGCTTCTACGTAATGTTTCCCAATATCCCCGAGGCCAAGGAGTACGAGATGGCCTGGTTCCGCGTGGGCTTCGACTACCTGCCCGTGGGAATGGTGGGGTTCTTCTTCGCCGGCCTCATCGCCATACACATCTCCACCATCGCTTCGGTCCTCAACCTGGGCGCCATGTACTTCACCCGCGACCTGTATCTGCATTACTGGAACCGCGCCGCCAGCGAGGAGAAGCTGGTCACGATCGGGCGGGTGGCTACGGTGATCCTGCTGATCGGCTCCTTTTTCTACGGCCTGATGATGGAGGAGATCACATCCTGGCTGATCTTCGCTCTGTGGATCATGGCGGCCGGGGTCTGGCTGCCGAATATTCTGCAGGTCGTGTGGTGGCGCTTCAACGCCTGGGGCTACCTGGTCTCCTGGATCGCCAACCTGGGGTTGAGCTGGCTGGTGGTCTGGGTGCTGCCCTACTTCGGCGTGCTGCCGGAACTGCCCGATTACCAGCAGTTCTGGCTGCTGATGGTGCTGGGCGCCCTGATCTATCTCCCGGTGACTCTGGCCACCAGGGCCGAGCCGATGGACCACCTGGTCCACTACTACGTCATGTCGCGACCCATCGGCTGGTGGGGCCCGGTGCGCCGCGAGGCGGCGCGCCGCGGCCTGCTGGCTCACGTGAAGGTGGAGGCCTGAAAGGAGCCGGACCATGAGCTGGATTTGCAGAGACTGGACGCCGGCCGATGCCGACGAGTGGACCCGGGAAGACTGGATCACCATCGTGATCTCACCGCTGGTATACGTGCTGCTGATGGTGGGAACGGGTCTGAGCCTGTTCCTCATCCCGGCCGGCTATATCACCCTGGCCGCGGGCGTTGTCCTGACAGGATTGATGCATTGGATCATCGACCCGAAATTGAAGGTAATTTCGGGCGAGTACGAAAAGAAACAGCGCGACTACCTTGAGCAGTTGGAGAAACAGGCGCGTTGGGAGGGCAACAATGGATAAGGGTCTGGCAATGGTGATCGGCATGTCGATCGCCTACCTCGCCTCGTTCGCCGGCCTGGTCCTGGCCTGGCATTCCTATAAGAAGCACCAGAAGGAGAAAGAGCAGTGAGCCTGTTGCTGCTGGCCGAGACCCAGCGCATCGGTCCGGCCTGGATGGGTGTCGTGGTGCCGGGCGCGATCCTGCTGCTCTCCTGCTGGGTCACCTGGGCCCTCTACAAGCATTTCGCCAAGTAGCCCGCGCGGGCCTGTGGTACCATTGCCCGGGATTCCTATGCGCACCCTCATCCTGGGCTTCCTGCCGTTCTTCGCTGTTCCCCTGATCGCGGCCGGCCTGGGCCGCTGGACAGCCGGCCAGCCCCCCAAGGCGGAAGGGCTTTCGCTCGTCAGGGGGCCCGACGCCGATTACCGCATCGTCCGGGCCGGACAGGAATCGGTAGCCGCGATCGTTCCCGTCAGGGACTACTACCGCCGCGCGGGCTTTCTCGTGCGCGTGGAAAAATCCGTTTCGGGGCCGGTATGGCTCCTGGTGGACTACCTTGACCGGGGGTACAACCTGGTTCAGGTCTCTGCTCCCGTGCGGGAGAGTTGGGGAATCGCCCGGCTCAACACGGGCCGGTTCCGCACCGCCTGGTTCGCGCTGGAGAAGGCCCCCGCCGAGATCCGCATCCACGGTGTGGAGCAGATCCGGTCCCTCGCTCTCAGCGACGCCGAGCCGCCCCGGACCCCCATTCCAAACGTGCAGCCGGCCCTGAAACTGAAGCGGCCCATGGACCTGGTGATGACGGCCGGGGCCGACGCCCGCACCCCGGACGGCCTGCCGCAGTCGCTGGCTGCCATGCGCCAGATGATCCCGGAACTCAAGGCGCTGGGGTTCAACGGCGTCGAAAGCTATGTGAAGTGGAATTTCGTCGAACGCTCGCCCGGTGTGTACGACTGGAGCTTCTACGACGCCATCGTGGATGAACTCGAGAAGCATGGCATGAAGTGGTTTCCGCTCCTGATCGTCGGTTCCGCTTACGCCCTGCCCGAGTGGTTCTACAAGTCCGGCGAGCTGGACGGCTACGTCTGCCTGGAACACGGCATCGAAATCGAGATCCCCACCATCTTCAACGACAAGCAGGTGAAGTACGTGCGCCGCTTCCTGAGCGAGTTCGGGCGGCACTACGGAAAACGCAAGGCGCTGCTGGGCGTGCGGCTCGGCCCCACGGCCAACTACGGCGAGGCGCAATACCCGGCCACGGGCGCCTGGGGATACCGCTGGGGCAGTCTGCACACGCATCTCGGCTACTGGGCAGGCGATCCCGATGCCACCCTCGTGTTCCGCAACTGGGTCCGCTTGCGCTACAAAACCCTCGAGGCCCTGAACGAGGCCTGGTTCACCCGCTACGGCTCGTTCGATGAAGTGAAGACCTTCCTACCCGACGTCGCGCAGAGCCCGCGCATGCGAGTGGATTTCTGCACCTGGTACATGGACGCCATGAGCGAGTGGTGCGAGAAGTGGGCGGTGTGGGCGCGCGAGGCCATGCCCCACACGCCCATCTACCAGTCCTCCGGCGGCTGGGGCGCGGTGCCCATCGGCACCGACTACTCCGCCCAGGCCAGGAGCATGACCAAGGTGAAGGGCGGCATTCGCCTGACGAATGAGAACGACAACTACCTGAACAATTTCGCCGCCACCCGCATGGCCGCCTCGGCGGCCCGGCATTACGGCATCCGCCTGGGCTTCGAGCCGGCCGGATTCGCCAGCGCCCGGGGCGTCATGGGACGGCTCTTCAACTCCTTCGTCAACGGAGCCGATCACCTCTTCTATTACGACGGCAATTTCTTCACGAACGACCAGGCCACCCGCCTGTGGCTGCGGCATGCCCCTTTGCTCGACCGGCGCGAGCGGCTCACCCCCGAGATCGCGGTCTTCTACCCGGACACCGCCAACAAGCTCAGCGACGAAGTGCTCCGCCACCGCCTGGCCTCGGCCTTTTTCGAACGCGTGCACGCCTTCCGCCGCGTCACCGATTACGATTACGCCGGTGAGCAGACCATCCTGGACGGCGCGCTGGAACATTACAAGGTGCTGGTCTTTCTCTGGGGCCGGGTGGCGGAAAAGGCGGTCATCGAGCGGATCGACCGGTGGGTGCAGGCGGGCGGGACCGTTCTGTATCCCGAAAGGCAGCAGCAGCGCGAAGGCATCCTGGGCACGGTGGAAGGTGACATGAGCATCGCCCAGGCCTGGCAGCAGGGCAGGACCGGCAAGGGTAAGGTGATCTTCTTCCAGGGCTACGCCGAGCCTCCGGGCTATTACATCCAATGGCTGCGCGACACCCTGCCGGCCCTGCCGCAACTGAGCCCGCCCCTTCGCCGCGCCCTGCGGATCCAGCGCGGCCCCGAAGTCTTCTTCAGCCTCGCCTCAGGCGGAGCCGTCGCCCTGCTGAACTACGACGACCGCCCGGCTACGGTCCGGTTCCCCGAGGGCAAGACGGTGGTGGTGGGGCCGTATCACATCGCGGTGGAGTAGGGCGCGTTACCGCTCTCCCTTCAGGCCGCGGGCGTCGCAGCGCCACGCCCGGTAGCCGTCTGCGCCGGCGTTGAGATTCCTGATCACAAACTCCCGCTGTTCCCGGCGATGCGACCCGGCGTACCCGGCGGGATATTCCTTCACCGCTTCCGCCGGCCCTGAACCTGGCTCGGGCATAGGCCTCCAGGCCGGCCGGCATCGCCGCCTTCCGGAGCCCCAGGACTTTCAGGAGCGTCGCGAGCGAGGAACCGGTCCGCCAGTCCACGAGCGCCCCGGTCGAACTCCCAGGCGGGGCCGGAGAGGCCGTGCAGGATCAGCACAGGGGGCGCTCCCGCGCAGCCCCATTCGCGGTGATGGATTCACTCCGCTGGCCGTAATGCGCCTGTCCCCGGGCGTCATCTTTTTGCCACCGTCAATCG
>JADZAF010000179.1 GCA_020852755.1 Bryobacterales bacterium | reverse complement strand
GCCTTCCGCATCCGAATGTGCATTCCCACGCAGGATGCCCTGACGGCCACCGCTGGGCCCAGTTTTCAGGATCATCTTGCATTGGAAAGCGCTCCCGCTTCAGGATCATCTTGCATTGGACAATTCTCCGGCCTGGCTTCGCGGATAATGGAAGTATCCTTGAGGGCTCTCCACCTGGTTCTATTTGCCGTCCCCTTGCTGGCCCAACGCCAGGCAGGCGAACTGCGCCTGCAGGTCACCGATCCGGCAGGGATGGGGTTGCCGGCGAGAATCTCCATCCTGAGCCAGGCCACCGACGTTCGCCGGACCGCCTCGGCTGACGACGGCGGCCGCCTGGTCGTGCGCGGCCTGCCCTTCGGGCCTTACCGCGTCCACATCGACCGACCCGGCTTCGCACCGCTCTCGACCCTGGTCGAGATTCGTTCCGAGGCGCCCACGGAGCGCCGCCTGACCCTCCAGGTCGCTTCGGTCGAAACCGCCCTCACGGTAAGCGACACCGGCACCCTGCTCGACCCGGAGCGCACCGGCGCCCTCTTCCATGCGGGTCCCGATACACTGGCGGCCAGCCCTGCAAGCAGCCCCGCGCGGAGCGTTCTGGAACTGGTGAACCGGCACCCCGGCTGGCTGCTGGAAGCCAACGGCGTGCTCCATCCCCGCGGTAGCGAGTACGACACCCAGTACGTCATCGATGGCATCCCGGTGCTGGATAACCGTTCGCCGGCCTTCGCCCCCGCGTTCGAAGCCGAGGAGTTGTCCGCCGTGCGCATCCTGACCGGCGGCTACCCGGCCGAATACGGCCGCAAGATGGGCGGCGTGGTCGAACTGGTTACGGCGCGAGAGGCTGTCCCCGGTTTCCACGGCAAAGCGGTCCTCCAGGGCGGCAGCTTCGACACGCGATCCGCCTTCCTTCAGGGCCAGTACGCCGCCGGCCGGGCTGCGCTGGATGTGAGCGTGCAGGGCGCCCTCACCGATCGCTTCCTGGACCCGCCCGTGGAAGCCAACTTCACCAATCACGGCTCCTCGGCGGGCGGTTCCGTGCGCTTCCAGTACGATTTCGGAGGCCGCGACCGGCTGCGGTTCTACGCGCACTCCAAGCGGACCGGTTTTCAGGTGCCGAACGAATGGCTGCAGCAGCAGGCAGGCCAGCGGCAGGACCGCACCGGCGAGGAAACCATGGGGCAGGCCGCCTACCAGCGGGTCTTCTCGCCGCGCTGGCTGCTCGATGTACGCGGCATGGCCCGCACGGTCGGCGCCCGGCTCTGGTCCAACCGCCTGTCCACGCCGGTTGAGGCAGAGCAGGATCGCGGCTTCCGGGAAGGCTACCTCGCGGCCGGCGTCTCCACGGCCCAGGGCCGCCACTCGCTGAAGTTCGGCGCGGAAACCGCCCTCACGCGCGTGCGCGAGCAGTTCGCCTACCGGATTACCAGCCTGGAGTTCCTTGAAGACGATGAACCGGAGCCCCCCGCCGCCTTCCGCTTCAGCGGACGGAAGAGCGGGCGCGAGCACTCCGCCTATGCCCAGGACCTGGTCCGTCTCGGCCGCCTGACGCTGAACCTGGGCCTGCGCTGGGATGGCTACAGCCTGCTGGTGAGAGAACAGTTCCTGAGCCCGCGCCTGGGCGCGGCCTGGCGCCTGCCGCGGGCCGCCCTGGTGCTGCGCGCCTCCTATGACCGCGCGGTCACCATCCCCGCCATCGAAAACCTCCTGCTGGCCGGCTCAGTGGAAGCGCAGCGCCTGGCGCAGTGGACTATCGGCTTGCCGCTTCGCCCCTCGCGGGGCCACTTCTACGAAATCGGCTTCTCCAAGGCGCTGCCCGGAGGCCTGCGGCTGGACGGCAGCCGGTACCGCCGCGACCTGCGCAACTTCGCTGACGATGACGTGTTCCTGAACACCGGCGTGAGTTTTCCGATCGCTTTCGACCGCGCGCGGATCGAAGGCGTCGAAGCCCGGCTCGAGCTGCCCCGCTGGCGCACCCTTTCGGGCTTTGTGAGCTGGTCGAACCTGGTGGGAACCGGCACGCTTCCAGTCACGGGCGGGCTCTTCCTGGAGCGCGACGCCGCCGCGCTGCTGGCCTCGACCGCCCGCTTTCCCATCTCTCAGGACCAGCGCAACACCGTGCAGGCCCGCTTCCGCTGGGAGCTTCACCCGCGCCTCTGGGCCGCCCTGGGCGCCTGGCACAACAGCGGGCTGCCCGTGGAGCATGAAGGCGATTGGGAAGAACTCGACGAGGCCTATGGCGAACGGGTGGTCAGCCAGGTGAACTTCGCGCGCGGCAGGGTGCGTCCGTCGCACGCGCTGGACCTGTCGCTCGGAACCGCGTTGTGGCGCGGCGAGGGCCGCACGGCGGTTCTGCAAGCCGATCTCCTCAATCTCGCCAACCGGCTCAACCTGGTTAACTTCGCCGGGCTCTTCTCAGGCACGGCGCTTGGAGCGCCGCGCACGGTCCAGGTCCGCTTCCGCCTGAGCTTCTGACCACAAGAGCCGATCGGAAACCGGCCGGCGTCACTGCGCCCGCGGCTTCCTGTCGAACGGGGGCGTGCTCCCCGCGTGCACGCTCCGCAGGCGACGGTGAGCCGCCTTCATCGCCTCGATCAGCTCGCGGTACGGCCGGTCGGTTACGTCCACCAGCCCGATGTTGTAGTTCTCCCCGTCCATGCGGCCCGTGGAGGGCTGGTCCACCCACTGGAACCAGCTCGTTCCGATGAAAGCGGGAAACGCGGCCGCCTGCTCCACGTAATAGCGGTAGGCCGCGCCGCGCTCGGCCTGGTCGCGCACCTGCACCAGCCCGGGCGCCAGTCCGCGGCCCGGCACTCCGAAGTGAAACTCGCCCACGATGATGGGCCGCCCGGTCACCCGGTAGATCTCCTCAAGCACTTTGGGGTTCACCGCCGTGGAATACACGTTCATGCTGTACACGTCGAAAGCCCTGGACGCCCGCAGCATCTCGGCGGGCGGGACACCGCCCCCGAAACGCAGACCCAGGTTCAGGTGATTGGGGTCGTGCCGGCGTATGGCCGCGTTGATCACCTCCAGGTAGCGGTCGAACGCGCGGTAGATGAACTGCCTGCGCCGCTCGGGCGTGTCGCCGCCGGCCAGAAACGCCTTGGCCTCGCGCTGGATGGCGCTGGGCGGCCGCTCGAGGATCAGGTCCACCACCAGCGACTCCCGGCCCGGCCAGGGCGGCTCGTTGGCGATGAAATAGCCCAGCAGGTAGGGGTCGTTCCGGCGCGGCCCGCACTGTTCCGCGGCCGCCTTGTCCGCAATCCGGGGGAACTCCTCGGAGAAGACGTCCGGCATCCCCATGTAGCCCGTCTCCATGCCCCAGCCGCGAAGGTTGACCGCGTAGGCCTTGCGCCGGGCATCCCACAGCGCGGAGTCGCTCCAGTTGCCGATCGTGTTCATGCCCCACGCGTCCAGCCGCCTGAGGGCAAGTTCGATCCACTTCGTCTTCCACTCCGGGCCGTGCCGGCGCTGAAGGTTCCAGGTGTAGAAGCCGGTCTGCGGGCGGCGTCCGGGCGGAGGCGCCTCGTCCACCGGAGGCAGCGCGGCGAAGTAATCCTCGCGTCCCTTCAGGCGCGCGTCGCCTCCGCCGGCGCCGATACCGGTCGAGCTGGTGGAAAAGAACAGGTGCCCGTCGGGATCGACGAACCACCAGCGGCCGTCCACCTGTTCCACGCGGAAGAAGCCGGTGGCCCGGGCCCTGGTGTTCCGATACCCGCCGTAGCGGCAGTAGCCGAAATCTCCCGCGCCCAGGGCCGCTTCCTCCGCCGCCCATTCCTTCCTGAGTTGTTCCAGGCTGCGCGCCTTGCCCGGCCAGTCGGCCGGAATCCACTGGCCGAACTCGTCCACGACCGGTTTCCGGTCCAGAACGCCGGACCCCGGGTCTTCCTTCGCCAGGGCCGCCGACCGGATATCCAGCACCGGCCCGCCCAGCGGAGCCTGCATGGCCACCCCGACGGCATCCACGGCGTTTAGCTCGCCATACACGCCGCCCGTGCTGATCCAGAAGGAATCGCGCGGCACTTTGCCGACCGACGCCAGGTCGAATCCCGCGCGGTTGGGCTGGCGGAAATATTGCAGCGGCACCGCCGCGCGGATCCACACGCCGGGCAGCGGGTGCAATTGCCGGCGCTGCACACGATCCGCGCTATAGACAATCAGCGAGAAGCGCTGCGGCGAAGAGGCGCGCAACTCCAGCGCCAGGTAGTTGTATCCGGTCCAGTCGCGCGGCAGGTCCAAATCCTCCACCGCCCAGCGGTGCTCGGATTCGGCGCCCTCGAACACCACCCGCCGCGGCGCGGCGGCCGCGTTCAGAGCAAGAGCAAGCCCGGCCGCGGCCATCAGAAATCGCATCATGACGACTCTCCCTGGAGAACCCAATATACGCCTCCCGGCCGCCGACTATAATGGACCGCAGCCACATCATGCATACGCTCGTACACCGCGTCATCACAGCCCTGCTCACCCTGGCCGTGGCTCTGCCGCTCACCGCCGCTCAGCCAGCGCCGGCGATCCCGGTTGTCACCGCCGGCGGGACGGAGCCGGTTCCCCAGTGGGCCCTGCTCCAGCGCCAGCTCATCCGCGCCATGAACGAAGCCGCCCCGCTCTACTGGAGCGCCTTCACGGAACGCGGCGGCGCGCTGCGCAGGAGCGGCAAGCTGGACGACGACCTCGAATCCTTCGCCAGCTGGCCGCTGTTCTATGCCATCGGCGGAGACGAGTGGCTGCTGGACCGCTCCCTCGAAGCCTTCAGCGCCATCGCCCGCCAGTGGAGCTACGAGCGCGGCAGCATGCGGGGCGAGTTTCCGAAGCACTACGACATGCTGCACACCTCGGAAGGCTACGTCGGCTTCCAGTACTTTGGGCTGGCCGACCCGGGTATCCGCGAGAATGTGGCGCGGGCCAAACGCTTCGCGGGCTACTACCTGGGCGAAGATCCCGAGGCGCCCAACTACGATCCCAGGCACAAGATCATCCGCTCGCCGCTCAACGGCAGCGCCGGTCCGGAGTTTCACTCCGACGCCGGCTACGTACTGGACTACGGGCACGCCAGCCTGCACCCGCTGGTTCCCAAGCTGGAACGCGGGTGGGCCAAGGACCCCGCCCGCGCGCGCGAGATCCAGAAGATGTACGACGACGTCGTGCTGCGCGGCGACGTGATCATGAACCTCGCCGTCACCGGCCTGGTGACGCACGCCTACCTGCTGACCGGCGAGGAAAAATACAAGCGCTGGGTGCTCGAATACGTGGATGCCTGGATGGCGCGCACCCGGGAGAACGGCGGCATCATCCCCGACAACATCGGCCTCACCGGCAGGATCGGCGAGTACCGCAAGGGGCAATGGTGGGGCGGCTTCTTCGGATGGACCGGGCGCTACTCCCTGGAGATGATCTTCAACTCGCTGATCACCGCCTCCGAGTGCGCCTACCTGTTGAGCGGCGACGCGCGCTACCTGGACCTGCTGCGCTCGCAGATCGATGTTCTCCTCGCCCAGGCCGTGGTGCGCGGCGGCGACCTGCTGGTTCCCTTTCGCTACGGGCCGGGCGGCTGGGAGGACTTTCGCCCGCTGGAGCCGTACGTGGTGAGCCACCTCTGGCACGCATCGCTTTCCGAAGCCGACTGGAAGCGGGTGGAGCGGATTCTGAAGGGGGCCAAACACGGTCCCTACGCTTACGCCTACGCCGACTCGCCCAACGCGCCCGACCCGGGCGCCGAGGCCTGGCGTCCCGACGGGACGCTGATCGACTGGAACTTCGTGCTGAGCGACGTTCCGCACCGCAATCAGAACCGGCGCAACGAAGCGCCGCACCTGATGTATTTGGCCGGGTCGAACCCGGACTGGCCGGTGAAGGTGATGCAGGCGGAGTACCAACAGGTGATGCGCTGCGTGGACCGTATCCGCGGCGGCACGTGGGAGCACCTCTGGAAAAGCCAGACCGTCACCGAACAGAACCCCGTGGTGACCAACGGCCTGACCCAGGCCGCCATGGGAGCGCCCTTCCCCTGCTTCAACGGAGGCCTGCTGCGCGCGCAGGTCCGTTACTTCGACGCCCTGCGCAAGCGGCCGGGGCTGCCGGAGGACACCGCCGCGCTGGTGGAGGCAATTGACGCCCGTGGCATCCGGCTGACCCTGGTGAATACCGGCGCGGTTCACGAACGCAGAGTGATCGTGCAGGCGGGCGCTTTCGGCGAGCATACTTTCACCGAGGTAAACGGCGCCCCGGTTGGCGGGCGGCACATCGAAGTCCGCCTGCCGGCCGGCAAGACCGCGCGGCTGCGGCTGGGCATGACCCGCTACGGAGCTTCGGTGTCAGGCTACACAACCCCCAAATTTCGGTGAGTTTGGGGGTTGTGTAGCCTGTCACCGAAACTCAAGGAGGATCCTGACATGGCAGTGATACCGAATTACATCGACGGCGAGTGGCGCGAGCCGCCATCCGGCGGGCGCCTGCCCGTGATCAACCCGGCCACGGGCGAAGTGCTGGCGCTGGCTCCGGAGGGCGATGCCGCGGACGTGAACTGCGCGGCAGAAGCGGCCGCCCGGGCCTTCCCCGCATGGCGCGCGACACCTCCCGCCGATCGCATCCAGTTCCTGTTCCGCCTGAAGCAGTTGCTGGAGGAGCATTTCGAAGAGATCGCCAGCCTGATCACCCGCGAGAACGGCAAGACTCTGCCGGAATCCCGGGGCGAATTGCGGCGCGGCATCGAGAACGTGGAGGTGGCCTGCGGCATCCCCGCCCTGATGCAGGGCTACAACCTGGAGGACGTGGCCTCCGGCATCGACGAGATCCTGTTCCGCCAGCCGCTGGGGGTGGTGGCGGTGATCACGCCGTTCAACTTCCCGGCCATGATCCCGCTGTGGTTCCTGCCCTACGCGATCGCGTGTGGAAACTGCCTGGTGCTGAAGCCTTCGGAGAAGGTCCCGCTCACCATGCAGCGCATCGTCGAGCTGATCGGCCGGACCGGACTGCCGCCGGGCGTTGTGAACGTGGTGAACGGGGCCAGGCCGGCCGCGGAAGCCCTGATCGACCACCCCCTGGTGCGGGCCGTCAGCTTCGTGGGATCCACTCCGGCGGCCAAAGCGGTGTACGCGCGCGCGGCGGCCAAAGGGAAGAAAGCGCAATGCCAGGGCGGGGCCAAGAATCACGTGGTGGTGCTGCCCGATGCCGACCTCGATTCGGCCTCCCAGGTGGTGTGCGACAGCGCGTTCGGCTGCGCGGGCCAGCGCTGCCTGGCCGTATCCGCGGCCATCACGGTGGGCGAGGCGCGCGAGCGCTTCCGGCGGAGCATTGCCGGGCTGGCCGGCTCGCTCAAGGTCGGCTGCGGCTTCGAGCAGGGCGTGCAGATGGGACCGGTGATCACGCCACAGAGCCTCCAGCGGATCGAGGGACTGGTGGACCAGGGTTTGCGCTCCGGCGCGTCGGCAGTGCTTGACGGCAGGGGCCTGAAGGTCGGCGGCTTCGAGGAAGGCAACTTCATCGGCCCGGTCATCCTCGAAGGCGTTTCCCCGGACAGCCCGCTGGTGGACACCGAGATCTTCGGTCCCGTGCTCAGCCTGGTGGAGGCCGCCTCGCTGGACGAGGCCATCGCCATCCTTTCGCGCAGCGCCTACGGCAACCAGGCCTCGCTCTTTACTTCCAGCGGCGCCGCGGCGCGCAAGTTCCGCAACGAGACCCCGGCGGGCAACATCGGCATCAACATCGGGGTGGCCGCCCCCATGGCTTACTTCCCCTTCAGCGGGTGGAAGGACAGCTTTTTCGGCACCGTGCACGCCCAGGGACGTGATGCCGTAGAGTTCTATACCGAGAAGAAAGTGGTAGTGGAGCGCTGGCCGAAATACTGGTCACGGAAGTTCTGAGACGGTAGTACGGCGCCGGCAGGGACCTCGTGGCCCAGGCCCGCCCGGCGCCGCGCCCGCTTTCACATCCGGCCGCTCATAGGTGTTTCGCAGATCGACGCGGCGTTGACTTACTGCGGGAGTCACTGCGGCAATGATGGGTCAGGAATGCGCAACTGAGTACACGCATGCCTGAATATGTAACCCGGAAACCCGGGTGCTTCAAGACATACAGGTTCATTTAGCGGGAAACTCGGATTTCTTTGCGGCGGATGCCGGGGCAGGAGCCCCAGGCTGCCCCTGCCTGCCCCCTCACAGCGAGTAAGTCGCGAACCGGCTCTCGCAGGGGTTGCCGGCCGCCACGTGCATGCGCCTCCGGGCCGGTTCCGCGATGATCCCCGCCACCGTGCGGCTGTCGCCGTCGTGCCGGCAAATGGACGCAGGCCGGCCCGAGTGGTCGCTCAGAAAGCCCTGCAAATCCTCCACCGTCAGGCTTCCGAACCGGTTCTGAATCAGGCCGTTCATCCGCTCCAGCCGCGGAAACGAGTCCTTCCAGCCCTGCCGGTGGTTCTCCGGAGTGGCGTAGCGGGGCGCCAGGAAATGGTTGGTGTGAGCCAGGAATCCCGCGCCCTGGTCGCGCAGCAGCTGCGGACCGGCGGGGGTCGCCTCCGCGTCCAGGATCGCGCCCGCCCCGTCGCAGAGCACGTAGTTGCCGCTGGAGGCCAGCGGGATGCGCTCCAGCAGTTCCACCACCTGCTCCAGGCGCTCGCACTCCAGCATCATGCGCTTCACCGGGTAGTGCGGCATGGCGAACCGTCCGGCCGGGCCTCCGCCCAGCGCGTTGGCGAAGTGCGCCACCCCGGCGCTGTTCATCCCGTGGTAGCCGATCATGCCGCCGAAGGTCCACAGCATCACCTCGGGCTTGTTGCGCGGCTTCAGATGCAGCACGTAGCCCAGCCGGATGTTCTCGGTGTTCATGTCGCTGTTCTGGCCCACCAGGATCCCGCCCGCGGCCGTCCCGCGCTTGCCGATCACGAAGGTGGTGCAGCCCTCGTCTTTCACCTGCCCCATCTCGCCGCGGATGTTCACCGCCAGCGCTTCGGCGAACTCGATCCCGGCGCCCTCCCCCAGCCCGCGCATCTCCTCCACCAAGTGCGGGCAGTGCCGCTCGAAAAGGGGCTGGAAGCGCAGCGCCTTCCTGCGGAGTTTTTCCCGCGAGAGCTTCTGGGTCAGGCACAGGTAATCGACGTGCGCCCGGATGCGCGCGGAGGCCTGCTCGCCGTGCTGCCGGCCCAGCTCGCGGTAGCTCCCCGCGGCCCGGTAGACAGGGTACTCGGCAGGCAAGGGAGCGGGCATGGCTAGTCCCGCGGCGGCCGCTCCCAGAAACTGGCGTCGGGAAAGTTGTGACGGCATGGCACCACCCTGAGTATTCTCTCACTCCCGGGGGCCGCGCCGCGCCTGCCTTGACCCCTGCCGGGCGCGGAAGGACAATAGACCACAAATGCCGAAGCCCGCCGCCGTGACCCGGCGCCACGTTCTCACAACGGCGATCGCAGCGCCGCTCCTGGCCCGGGCCGCCGCTCCGCCCCGCATGGCGGCGTGGATGCGCATCAACAACCCGCTCGAAAGATACATGGCGGATTTCAAGCGCACCTTCGACGCCTGGGAAGAGGGCGGCGTCCGCGGCATCGCCATCGGCCGCATGTACTTCATGCAGCCCGGCGGCGCGAACCTGCCCGTGTTTCCCGCCGATCCGAAGGTTTACCGCGCTTTCGGAGTGGACCCGCCGCCCGACACCCCGCGCGACACCGCCAAGGAGAAACAACTGCGCGCCATGCTGGACGACATGGCGCGGCGCAGCTGGGAAATCCTCTTCTTCAGCAATCCGCGCATGGGCGGTTCCCTGCCCCTGAAGGAGGATCCCTACCAGACGGCGGGCTTCGCCGCCGGAGTTCAGGACGCCGTCAACGCCTTCCCGCAGGTGGCGGGCGTCATCGTCGACGGCGCCGGCGAGCACCACTACGAACTGGCCTTCCATCATGGCGGCGAACTGTTCGAGCTGCGGCGCTGGGAGCGCCTGCGCTACGAAGTGCTGGGCATGGACCTGGCCCGCATGGAGCGCGGCATCCGGCGCCTCAGGAACCGCTTTCACAACCTGACGCCCGGCATGGTGCGCTACCATTCCCCGGCCGGGCTGCTGGCCGGCATGGCGCTGTTCGATCTTGACGAGGACTCGCTCTACTGGCTGCGCATGCGCCAGGAGAGTTCCATGGGCTACTTCGCCGCCGTGCGGCGGCAGATGGACAGGATGAGCCGCAAGGTCAAGCTGGGAACCATCCCGCGCTCCGCGGCCTTCTCCATTCTCACCACCCAGGACTACGAGCGCATGCATCCCTATTTCGATTACGTCTTCCCCAAGCATTACTTCTGGCATCGCGGCTTCGACGGCATGTACGGCACCGTGGGCCGCTGGGCGCAGAAGATCCAGGAGTGGAACCCGGGCCTGAACGAGGAAGACTGTTTCGCCGTGGTGAAGGCATGGTTCGGCCTCGAGCTGCCGGGAGTGAAATCGATGGCCGACCTGGAGATGGGATTTCCGGACGAATTCTTCGACCGGATCGTCTATGGAGAGACCCGCCGCGCGCTGGAGGCGGTGGGCGATGCGGGCAAGGTGATCGCCTGGGTGTCCTCCGGCCGCCATCCGCACGACGGCGATCCGATGCCCGCGCGCGATCTGCATCGCATCCTGGCGGCCTCGCGGCGGGCCGGCCTGAAGCGCTTTCTATATCAGCCCGATCCCGACCTGGGGGCGCCCGAGTGGAGCGTCATCTCGGGGTTCTGCGGCAAGCGCTGGAAGGAGGACCCCGGCGGGTATTGGCCCCCGGATACGCCCCGGCCCGAAAGAACCAACGGCGGCCGGAAGCCCGGCGACGGTAGGGGATGAAACCAGCCAGGGAAATAGAGGAGGACCATGCGATACCCTCGTGATCTCGCGTTCGCGCTGCTCGCGGCCGCCGTCCTGCCGGGTCCGGGCTGCGCTCCGGCGCCCGAGCGCCGGCCGCAGCAGTACAGCGTCGAGCAGTTCATGAACACCCGGCGCATCGGGGGCAGCTCGTTCTCCGCCGGCGAGAAGACCATCCTCTTCTTCAGCAACGAGACCGGCGTCTTCAACGGCTACACGGTTCCGGTGGAGGGCGGACCCGCGAAGCAGGTCACGCGCTCCGCCACCGACGCCGTCTTCACCTACTCGTTCTTTCCGAACGACGGCCGGATCCTCTACGGGAGCGACCGCGGGGGCAACGAGATCGAGCATCTCTACGTGCTGGAGGAGAACGGCAAAACCACCGAGCTGACACCCGGCCAGAAGGCGCGCGCGGAATTCCACCAGTGGAGCCGCGACGGATCCAGCTTCTTTGTCGGGTGGAACCGGCGCGACCCTCGCTACATGGACGTCTATGAAGTGGACGCCGCGACCCTGAAGCCCCGCCTGGCCTATCGCAATACGCAGGGTCTGGACTTCGCCGCGGTCTCGCCCGACAAGCGCTACTTCGCGCTCATCAGGAGCATCACCACCAGCAATTTCGATATGTACCTCTATGACCGGCAGGCCGGGAAGCTGACTCATCTGAGCCCCCACAAGGGCGACGTGATCTTTCAGCCCCAGATGTTCAGCCTGGACTCGCGGACGCTCTACTACCTGACCGACGAAGGCCGTGAGTTCGCTTACCTCAAGCGGATGGACCTGGCCACCGGCAAGTCCGAGCCGGATGAGCAGGCCGAGTGGGACATCATGTACGCGAGCCTCTCCCACCAGGGCAGGTACAAGGTGGTGGGAATCAACCGCGACGCGCGCACCGAGATCAGGATCGTCGAAACGGCCACCGGAAAGCGCCTGGAGCTGCCCAGCCTGCCCAACGCCGAGATCTCTTCGGTGCGGATTTCGAAATCCGAGAAGCTCATGGCGTTCTATGTGAACGGCTCGCGCTCGCCCGCCAACCTGTACGTCTACGATTTCGGCGCCGGCCAGTACCGGAAGCTGACCGAATCGATGAACCCGGAGATCGCGCCCGAGGACCTGGTGGAAGCACAGGTGGTGCGCTACAAGTCCTTCGACGGCCTGGAAGTTCCGGCCGTGTATTACGAACCCCTGCCGGCCGCCGGGGAGAAGGTGCCGGCGCTGGTCTGGGTTCATGGGGGTCCCGGGGGGCAGTCGCGGGTCGGGTACTCGCCGCTCATCCAATACCTGGTGAACCACGGCTACGCGATCCTGGCGGTCAACAACCGCGGCAGCTCCGGCTACGGCAAGACCTTCTACAAGATGGACGACCGGAAGCACGGCGAGGGAGACCTGGAGGATTGCGTGGCCGCCAGGAAGTTCCTGGCCGCCACGGGCCGCGTGGATCCTGAGAAGATCGGCATCATCGGCGGCAGCTACGGCGGCTATATGGTGCTGGCCGCCCTGGCGTTCCAGCCCGACGCCTTCGCGGTGGGGGTGGATATTTTCGGCGTCTCCAACTGGGTCCGCACGCTGCAGAGCATTCCCTCGTGGTGGACCTCGTTCCGCGAGGCGCTGTACGTGGAAATGGGGCATCCGGCCAGAGACGAAGCGTACCTGCGCAAGATCTCACCCCTGTTTCACGCGGACAGGATCCGGAAGCCGCTCCTCGTGCTGCAGGGCGCCAACGATCCGCGGGTCTTGAAGGCCGAGTCCGACGAGATTGTGGAAGCGGTGAAGAAGAACGGCGTGCCGGTGGAGTACGTGGTGTTCTCCGACGAGGGGCACGGCTTCGTCAAGAAGGAGAACGAGATCAGCGGCTACCGCGCCATCCGCGAATTCCTGGACCGCCACCTGAAGGGCTCGTCCTGAGCTACTTGCGTCCGGTGACCACCAGCCGCAGAGCCTGCCGGTCGTAGGGCGCTCCGGCCACGCTGCCGAAGAGGCGTACGTCACGGAAACCCGCGCTCCTCAGCATCTCCGCCAGTTCCCAGCCGGAGAACAGGCGGTGGGTGAAGTTGTACTCGGCCCGCCTGCCTTCCTTCAGGGAGATCCAGCGCTGCGCCATGCGGCTCCAGCCGTCGCTCACCTCCCGGTCCAGCAGCCACAAAGTGCCGTCCTCGGCCTCCTGCCAGTCGCGAGCCTGGAAAATGCGCGCCAGGATCTCCTTGCCCGTAGTCTCCATCAGGAGGCGGCCGCCATCCACCAGGCTGTCGCGTAGGTTGGCGAGCACGCGCAGGTCGTCCCGGGGGTCCGCGAAGTACCCGAAGCTGGTGTACATGTTGATGGCCGCGTCGAAGGCCGAGGGCCGCCGGAACTCGCGCATATCCGAGAGGACGAAGTCGACTTCCACGCCCCGCTCGCGGGCCGTGCGGGCGGCATGCTCCAGGTAGAGCGCGGTCCGGTCGACGCCGGTCACCGCGTAGCCCCGGCGGGCCAGTTCCAGGCAGTGCCGCCCGGCGCCGCAGCCCAGGTCGAGGATGCGCGCTCCCGGCTGCAACTCCAGCAGACGCTCGGCTCCGTCCACTTCGCCGGGCGCGGCCTGTGAACGCTCCTTGTCGAAAAGGAACGGGAACAGGCCTGCCCATAGCTCGTCGTTCTCGAACCACTCCATAGCCGGCGCCTGCTCGATTATGCGTCTCCGCGGCGGGCGCCGCAATGCTTTTTTTCCATCTGCCGGCAGGCGCCCGGAGTACACTAACACGCATGCGAACGCGGCGGCGAACCACACTGATTCCCGCAATGTGCGGGCTGGCGGCGCTACTGAGCGGCTGCGGCGACCTGCTGTCTCTTCATCCCCTGTATACGGAGAAGGACCGCGTGTTCGATGCGGCGCTCGAAGGCCGCTGGGAGGACGACGACAACTTCCTGCTCGTGGAGCGGGAGGAAGCGGGGTACCTGATCTCGTTCCGGTCGAAGACCGAGCCGGCCGGGGAGCAGCGCTACGAGATGCGGCTGCTGGACCTGGCGGGCGTCCGGCTGGCGGACCTCCTGCCCGCCGACGGCGCTCTCGGGCACATGATCCTGAAGGTCGAGGTGGCGGGCGGCGTCCTGCGCATCGCCTTCTTCGATTCGGACTGGCTTCGCAAGCGCATTCCGCATGAAAGCGTGCGGGTGGCCAGGGGCAACACGCAGGCGGTTCTCACTGCCCGCACTGCGCGGCTGCGGCGGCAGGTGGAGAAGTACGTCTCGTCCCCCGAAGCCTACGGCGACCCTCTCACTTACCGCCGGGCGGCTCCCGGTGGCGCGCGCTCTTGACGATAGCCAAGGATACTGGAAATCTTTCGGAAGGGATCTGTCAGCAAACAGCCTTCAGCGTTCAGCATTCTCATCAGCGCACTCACAGCTTCAGGTCTCCGGCCGGCGGCAGGTGATGCTCCAACTCGCCGGCCGGGCCCATGAACATGTCGGCCGACCGGGCGGGCAGTGTGCGGCCACGGGAAGACCCGGGCGGGAACGCGGCCCCTGCAGGCCCAGAGCATTC
Organism: Bryobacterales bacterium; assembly: GCA_020852755.1. GTDB lineage: Bacteria > Acidobacteriota > Terriglobia > Bryobacterales > Bryobacteraceae > JADZAF01. The sequence continues at coordinate 20,831 of JADZAF010000179.1, read as the reverse complement.
GCCGCCCGTACTGGAGGTCCTGGTATTATGGGCAGCCAACATACTTACGGACGGCCGGTAAGTCTCCGGTACAAAATCCCTTCCACTCACGGCTGCGCGCCGGTAACGTGTTGGCGTTAGGGGGCCGCCCGCGCCCGCAACCGGCGGATCCGGCTGGGTTTTGGCGTCGATCAGGCGGAAAGCAGTAACTCCGAAGCTGGTTCGCTAACCCAGGAAGACAGCGTCGAATCCACCTGGTTTTGGCGGCTACACCACACACGCTTAGGTGTACAATCAACTTGGCCGGGAGATAACCATCCTTCCCGGCCCAACTGACTTTTTGGGGGTCAACCATGAAAAGCAAGGCACTCGCAACGTTATTGCTGGTTTTCCTGTGCCTCTCTGCTGCGAATGCTCAGGAAGTACGGGCCAGCCTCACCGGCATTGTCACCGACCCGAGCAGCGCTCCGGTCGCAGGCGCCACCGTAACCGTGGTCAACCTTGCCACCAACGTCACCACCACGGCGCAAACCAATGCGACGGGTAACTATACGGTGCCCTTCCTCGCCCCGGGGACGTACCGGATGACGGTGCAACAACAGGGGTTCCAGCGTTTCGTGCGGGAAGACATCGTGCTGGAAGCGCAGGCCCGCGTGCGCGTGGACGTCGCGCTTCAACTCGGCGAGTTGACGCAAAGCGTCACCGTCACCGGATCGGTCTCCATGCTCCAGACCGAGTCGGCCACCCGCGCCCAGGTCATCTCCAACGACCTGATCGCCAACGTGCCTACCCAGGGGCGCAACCCGTTCCAGATCGCCTGGACCGCGCCCGGCGTGATCAAGACCGGAAGCTGGCGCTATCTGCGCTCCTTCGATATCGGCGGCACCTCCGGCCTGTCGATCAACGGCGGCCGCAACAAGGAGAACGAGGTTCTCCTCGACGGAATCAGCAACGTTCAGTCCAACCGCAACGTCATCCACGTCCCCACCATGGAAACGGTTCAGGAGTTCAAGGTCCTGACCAACACCTATGACTCGCAATACGGGCGTACCGGCGGCGGCATTGTCACCATCGTGACCAAGGGCGGCGGCAACGACTTTCATGGCACCGCGTTTGAGTACTTCCAGGCGGAAGAGTTGAACGCCAACCAGTCGGAATTGAACCGTGCGAGCAGGCCGAAGCCGCCGATGAACATTAACACCTTCGGCATTCAGGGAAGCGGCCCTGTTTATCTTCCCAAGGTGTTTGACGGGCGCAACCGGCTGTTCTGGCTGGTTTCCTATGAGGGCATGCGCCAGCGCTCCGCCGACCCGGGAGTAAGGAACTTCCCGGAAATGGCGTGGCGCGAGGGCGACTTCTCCTCCCGTCTGAATGCCCAGGGCGCCCTGGTCGCCATGTACGACCCGCTGACTACCAACGCGCAGGGAGTGCGGCAGCCGTTTGCCAACAACCAGATCCCCTCCAACCGGATCAGCCGGGTGGCGCGGGAGGTGCTGAAGTACTATCCGGCTCCGAACGCTCCGGGCGATGGTCCGGGCCGCATCAACAATTACGTCTACCCGTCACGCTGGGTGGCCGACATGGACCAGTGGGTCGGCCGGCTGGACCTGATGGTCAATTCCAAGAACACCGTCTACTTCCGCTACGGGCAGAATCCGTTCTCCGAGTACCGCGGACTCGTCTTCGTCAGCGATCCCAATGCCGACAACCCGGCTGAGCCGACCGGCAACGCTCCGCTCATCCGTAACGGGCGCAACTGGACCTGGGACTGGACTTCCACGCTGTCGCCGAGAATGACTTTCAACCTTCGCGCCGGCCTGGCCCGCTGGGAGGAGACCACCGGCAACTCGTTCGGCGTGGGCTATAACCCTACCGCCCTGGGTCTCGATGCAGCGCTGGTCAGCCAGTTCTCCAAGCTTCAGTTTCCGCGATTCAACCTGGGCGGCTACCAGGCCGTGGGCACCGACCGCCTGATCAACTACGCGGCTAACGATGCCTACACCGTGCAGCCCAACCTGAACCTCGCCGTCGGCAGCCACTTCCTCAAGTTCGGAGCCGAAGGGCGAAGGTACAACGACAATAATCCGAACCCCGGCATGGCCAGCGGCGCCTACACTTTCGGCAAGAACTGGACCCAGAGGAACGCCAATCAGGCCGACGCCACTTCGGGCGACGAGATCGCCACCTTCCTGTTGGGCTATCCGACCAGCGCCTACGTGGACCGCAACATCGACCCGTCCTACCGCAACCACTACTGGGCCCTTTTCGTCAACGACGACTGGAAGGTGACCCCCCGGCTGACCATCAATGTCGGCCTTCGCTGGGACTACGAGCAGCCCCGCATGGAGCGTTACGACCGCATGATTCGCGGGCTGGATTTCAATGCCGCCAGTCCCATTGCGTCGCAGGTGCAGGGGTTGAACCTGAAGGGCGCGGTGCTGTTCGCGGGCCAAAACGGGCAGCCGCGGACGGCTTTCAACCCGGATAAGAACAACTTCCAGCCTCGCGTCGGCGTGTCCTACCGCATTCGCGACAAGTGGGTGGTGCGCGGGGGCTACGGGCTCTACTACCTGGGCCAGGGTGAATCCGGCTCGGTCCAGGGCTTCAGCCGCCAGACGACCGCCACCGTCAGCACCGACGGCAACCTGACGCCTGCCGTGAACATGACGAACCCGTTCGTCAACCTGCCGGGCGGAAGGCTGCTGGACCCGATCGGATCGTCCCTGGGAGCCGCCAGTTTCCTCGGCGAGGGATTAACGGCGAATTACCTCGACCGCGTCCTCCCCTACGCGCACCAGTACTCGTTCGACATCCAACGCGAACTGCCCGGCAACCTGCTGGTGGAGGCAGGCTACTCGGGCAACCTGACCCGTAAGCTTCCGGTCAACATCGGCTTGAACTACGTTCCGGCCGGCGAACTCGGCCGCCGCACGGCCGCGGGAACCATCGACAGCGCCTACTATACGGGGCGCATCCCGAATCCCATGGCCGGGCTGATCCCCAACAACGCCTCGTTGAACGGAGCCACCATCCCGCGCCAGAACCTGATGTACGCCTTCCCGCAGTTCTCCGGCCTGACGCTGCAGAGCGTGCCGATCGGCCGGCAGCGCTACGATGCCTTCCTCTTGAAGGCCACCAAGCGTATGGCGCACGGCTTTACCTTCCTGGCCAGCTACACAATCTCCAAAACCTTTGAACAGGTGAACCTGCAGAACGCGCAGGACTACAACCAGCAGGACCCGCTGGCGACGCAGCTAGTTAAACTCCTGGCCAACGAACTCGACACGCCGCAGCGGTTCACGCTGGCCGGTGTCTGGGACTTCCCGTTCGGCAAGGGACGGCCGGTTGGCGGCGGCTGGCCCACGCCGGTCCAATATGTTCTCGGCGACTGGCAGCTGAACTGGAACATCCAGTACATGGTCGGCTGGCCGGTCGGGTATCCGAACGCCAAGCAGGTCCAGCCGGGCAGCGCCAGGCTGAGCAGCAGCGAGCGCAGTTTCGCGAGGTGGTTCAACACCTCGCTCTGGAACGACTCGACCGGGAAGCGGGTAGCCGCGCAGGAGCCGTACACGCTCAAAGACTACAGCATGCGGTTCAGCGATGTTCGCGCCCCTGGCTACAACAACTGGGACCTGTCTCTCTCAAAGTACTTCCCGATCCACGAGCAGATCCGGGCACAGTTCCGCTTCGAGATGGTGAACGCCTTCAATCACCCGTGGTACATGAGCCTGGCCTCGGGGTACGACAACGTGACGAGCGCCGCCTTCGGCCAGTTGGATCCGACCCAGCGCAATCTGCCGCGCTTCATCAAGCTGGCCCTGCACCTGCACTGGTAGAAACCCTCGGGGCGCGCCGGACTCCGGCGTGCCCCCTGCCTCACTCTCACGCGTGAACGCTCTGCGGCCGCAGGCCCGCCCGGTATGCGTCCAGAACCTCTCGGATGCCGCCTTCCATCACGGTCCGGCCGCGATCCAGCCACAAGGCCCGGCCGCACACCTGTTCCAGGATCGCGGTTGAGTGAGAGACGCAGAGCAGCGTCTTGCCGGCTTGCTTGAAGTCCAGGATCTTGCGGATGCACTTGGCCTGAAAGGCCTGGTCGCCCACGGCGAAGGCTTCGTCCACGATCAGGACGTCGGGATCCACATTGACCGCCACCGAAAACGCCAGCCGCATCACCATCCCGGTCGAATAGGTGCGCAGCGGTTCCTCCAGAAAGCCCGCCAGTTCGGAAAACTCGACGATCTGATCGAACCGCTCGCGGGTCTGCTTGCGCGTGAGTCCCAGCAGCGAGGCGTTCAGGATGACGTTTTCCCTGCCGGTCAGGTCGGGGTGGAATCCCGAGCCGAGCTCCAGCAGCGCGGCCACTGAACCCTGCGTGACGATTCGGCCTTCATCGGGAAACGAGATCCCGGCCACCAGGCTCAGCAAGGTGCTCTTGCCCGCGCCGTTGGGCCCCACGATGGCCAGGCTGTCTCCCGCCTGCAACGCCACCGACACGTTGCGCAAGGCCTGGAAGCGCTCCGGCTGCCGGCGGCGCAGCAGCGACACCAGCCGGTGCTGCAACAGAGCCCGCCTGGAGTGATGCGCGAACGATTTGCTGACTCCGACGACTTCGACGGCGGCAGCCATATCACACCAGGTCCGCGAAGCCGCGCTTCAGCCCGCGGAACACGAGAATCCCCGCGATCAACGACAGCAACGACACCGCCGCCAGCTTGAGCAGCAGCGATTCGGGAGGAGCCTTGGCCTCCAGCAGAACGATGCGGCAGGCCAGCACCACGGCCGATACCGGGTTGTACTGGTAGATGAAATGGTATTGCCCCGGGATGATGTCGAACGAGTAGAAGATGGGCACCAGCCAGAACATCAGCACGTTCGTGGACTCGACCACGTAGCGCATATCCCGCAGATACACGTCCAGAGCCGAGGTGCCCAGCGCCAGACCGCACACGAACACCACTTCCAGCCCCCAGATCACCGGCAGCCACGCCCAGTGGCGGTTAACCGCGTATCCGAAGGCGATCACGAAACTCAACAGCAGCGCGATCTGGATCGCGAAGTGCAGGCAATTGGCCAGCACCGACGAGACCGGGATGATCTCGCGCGGAAAACGAACCCGCTTGATCAGGTTCTGGTTCTCCAGCAGCGACGTGGTGCCGGTCGCCCACCCCACGGTGAAGAAGTTGAACGGCACCAGCGCGCACAGCACGAAAACCGCGAAGTTGGGGATCGGGTTCACGAACAGGCGGGTGAAGACGAAGGTCAGGACGCCCATCATCACCAGCGGGTTGACCAGGGACCAGAAAATGCCCAGCGACATGTTCCGGTAGCGGACCCTGAAATCCTTCAGGACCAGATTGCCCAACAGGAAGCCGTAGTTGCGGTAGTGCATCAGGAAACGCTTTTTCAGACTAACATAGCACCATATGACCGATCCGACCCGCCGTGACGTGCTGAAGATGGCCGGGGCCGCGAGCGCCGCCATCCCGAAGCCCGGGGCCGCCGCTCCCTCCGCCGGCGCCTGGTACGCCACGTCCTACCGGAAACTGTTCTTCGACTATCACAGCCACAGCACCGCCATGGGACTGGGCTCCGCCTTCGACGCCGAAGGATGGGCCCGGCGGCTGGCCGAGGCCAACGCACAGGCGGTCTCCGTCTTCACCAAGTGCGGTCAGGGCTGGTCGTACTACCGCAAAGGCAAAGTGCGGCACGTGCATCCGCAGCTTCCCTCCGGGCTGGACATGCTGGAGGCGCAGCTTGCGGCGCTGCACAAGCGCGGGCTCAAGGCCATCGGCTATTACCACACCTTCAACAGCGAACCCGTGGCCCGCGACCATCCCGGCTGGGTCATCCGCGACGTGAAAGGCACTCCGCAGGGGCAGAGCATCTGCCTGCTGGGTCCCCTGCTCGACGAACACCTGCTGCCGCACGTGCGGGAGATCGTGAGTCTGTACGAAGTGGACGCCATGTTCTTCGACGGCACGTATGCCTCCCGTGCCTGCTACTGCGATTCCTGCCGCGCGCGTTTTCGCGGCGATACCGGGCTCGACCTGCCGGAAGGCGAAGCCGCAGCCTCCTGGCCGCGCTACGTGGCCTGGAGCCTGGACCGCTTCCGCGACGTGCGGCGCCGCATCAGCGCGGCCGTCGATGAAGCCCGCCCGGGGTTGCCGGTCTCCTACAACTGGGTCTGCTCCATGCGCCAGCCGGAGGCCGTGCCGGAACATATCGGGAGCCTGATGATCGACGTTTTTCCGGACGACCAGGCGTTCAATGGCAGCTACCAGGCCCGCTACTGGGCGACTCTGGAACGGCCCTTCGACATCATGAACTCGGCCTTCCTGCAATGGTGGGGAGACTGGGGGTCCAAGCCCGCCCAGGCCATGCAGCAGGAAGTGGCGGCGGCCATCGCCAACGGCGGACTGACCTGGATCGGCTACCAGATGACCCACACCTTCGACGTGCAGCCCGCCGTCATGGAGCAGCTTGGCAAGACCCTGGCTTTCGTGAAGGAACGCGAACCGCTGCTCACGGGCGCCCGCCCGGTTCCCAATGTGGCCGTGCTGCACTCCGCTTCCAGCCACTTCTCCGGCGGCGCGCGCCTCTCGGCGGACGAGACCGCGACGCGCGGCGCGCACCGGATTTTGCTCGAGTCCGCCATTCCGCATCATTTCGTCAACGAAGCCGGGCTGCGGAAACGGCTGGCCGAATACCGCGCCGTGATCCTTCCGGACGCCCGCCATCTGGCGCCGGACCTGGTCTCCGCGCTGGAGCAGTACGTGGAGAACGGCGGCGTGCTGCTGGCCACTTACCGTTCCGGGACCGAGGAAGCGGATGGCTCCCCCGCCCGCGGGTGGGCGCTGGAACGCTTGCTCGGGCTGACGATGGAGGGCGACTGCGCCCAGCCGGAAGCCTACATTGAAGTACACGCGCCCGCGCTCAAAGCGGGGCTGCTGGATATGCCGCTGCTCGTGCACGGACGCTTCGCGTTCGTGCGGCCGGCAGCCGGAGTGGAAGCCGCGGCCGGGCTCCGGAAGGTCTATCTGCGCGCGGACGGGAAATACCTGCTGCGCTCGTCGCCTCCCGGCGACGACTCCGGGTATCCCGCCATCACCCGCCGCCGCGTGGGCAAGGGCACGGCCATCTACATTGCGGGCCAGGTGTTCCGCGGCTACCAGACTCACAACCAGTGGTGCTTGAAGCCGCTCATCGCCAACCTCCTGAACGGCGCAATCCCGCACCCGCTCGTGCGGCTGCATTCGCCGGCCTGGCTGGAGGTGTCTCTGATGCGCCAGGGGAGCAGGACCATCGCCCACCTGGTCAACCATCACGGCAACCGGCCCAGCGACCGCAATAACCTCTGCGTCGAGCAGGTGCTGCCGGTGCACGGCGTCACTCTCGAACTCGCCAGCGAGCGTCGGCCCGCCGGCGTGCGGTTGGAGCCCGGCGGCCTCGCGCCCCAATGGGAATACGCGGGCGGCTTCGCACGCATCACGATCCCAAGGGTTCACATCCATTCCGCGGTGGTGATGTCATGAGAGTTCTTCCGCTGTTCCTGCTGGCGCTGGCAGCCGGAGCCCAGGACATTCCCAAACGCATGCAGGCCTTCGTCGATGCAGGCAAGGCGGCGGGAATCGTCACCCTGCTGGCCCACCGGGGCGAAGTCGTGAGCCTCTCCGCCGTGGGCTATCAGGATCGCGAGGCGAAGATCCCGATGCGCCCCGACACCATTTTCCAGATCGCGTCCATGACCAAGCCGCTGACCGCCGCCGCCGTCATGGTCCTCCTGGAAGAAGGCGTGCTGGCGCTCACCGACCCGGTGGAGAAATACCTGCCGGAGTTCCGCGGCCAGATGCTCAAGGAGGGCGACAACCTGCGCAAGCCCGCCCGGCCCATCGCCATACGCGACCTGATGACCCACACCTCCGGAATGGGCGGCGCGCCGGCGGCCATTCGCAACATCTTCGAGTCCCGCGACCGCACGCTGGCCGAGGCCGTGCTCCTGTACTCGCAGCAGCCTCTCAATTTCGAGCCGGGCTCGCGCTGGCAGTACAGCAACACCGGAATCGCCACGCTGGGCCGTATCGTCGAGGTGGTTTCCGGCCGGCCCTACGAGCGCTTCATGGACGAGCGCATCTTCCAGCCGCTGGGAATGAAGGATAGCTTCTACTTCGTTCCGGAAGACAGAAAGAGCCGCATCGCCGCCATGTACTCCATCGAGAGCGGCAAGCTGCAGCGCGCCAGCGCGGACATCTACCGCAAGGGCGCCCGCTACCCCGCCCCGGAAGGCGGTCTGTATTCCACTGCCGCCGACCTGGCCGCCTTCTATCAGATGATGCTCAACGGCGGAGTCCTGCGCGGACGGCGCATCCTCTCGCGGGCATCGGTGGAGGTGATGACCATGGTTCACACAGGCGAAATGCAGACCGGCTTCTCTCCCGGCATGGGGTATGGCCTGGCCTGGTCGGTGGTCCGTAACCCGGCCGGCATGTTCCGCCTCAACAGCATGGGGGCCTACGGGCACGGCGGCGCCTGGCGCACTTACGGCTGGGTGGACCCGGGCCGCAACCTGCTCGGCGTCATCCTGATGCAGCGCATCGGAGGCGGCGGCGACCTGGCCGACGAGATCAGCGCTTTCATGCAGATGGCGGCCGCCGCGGTGGAGAAGCCGTAAACCGGAGGCCCAAGACTTCCCCGCCGTACGATTCGTGGCGCACGCTCTCCACGTGCCGCGGGCGCGCCGGGCCGCCACTGGAGGGAGCGGACACGGCCGGTTGGCAACCGGCCCACAGGGACCTGCGCCATGCGATCCGCGCTGTGCTACGCTGCGGGTAGGGAGGCGTTTATGAGAAAGGTATGCCTCATACTCGTCCTGCTGTTCCTGCTCGCCGCCAGCGCGGCGCCCCAGCGCCGGGGATGGAGTGGAGGTGGATTCCGCGGCGCTTCAGGTTTCCACAAATCGCCGGTTTTCCGCGGAACGTTCGGGCGCCAGCCCACCCGGCCTGTCCTGTCCGGCTTCGGCAACGTGGTCTTTCCCGGGGGCGACTACTTTCGAATGCGCCAGTTCGGCGTGGAGCCCCGATCGTTCCTGCCCTTGGGTTTCGGCTGGGGCGGCCATCTGTTCGACCCGGGTTACTACTCCTCTTTCTACAGCTACACGCCCTTCTTCGGCGGCACTCCCCTGGGCGGCTACTCCGCCTACCCGATGGCAGCTTCGCAGCCCAACGTAGTCTTTGTGCCCTCCGCCGCCCAGGCCGCTCCTGCGCAACCCGTGGTGGTGAACCAGTTCTACACGCTGCCGGCGCGTTCGCAGATCGTGCGCTATGTGGACGCCGAGCCGGAGCCCGAGCCCGCGCGCCCGGCCGGACCGGCCCCCACCCGCGCCGAAAGCCGGCCCGCTTATTACCTGATCGCCATGAAGAGCGGCGTGATTCGGGCGGCCGTCTCGTACCGTGTGGAGGGCGGCACCCTGCACTATGTGGACCGCCGCAGGCAGCGCCACCAGGCTCCGCTGAGTGCGGTCGACCGCGATTTCAGCGTGCAGTTGAACCGCGAGCGCGAGGTGGAATTCAACCTGCCGCCGGGTTAGCCTTCGGCCAGCGCGGCCACCAGCGCGCCCTTCGCCGTGGAGTGCAGCGGATCGCCCGAGAGCCGCACTTCCGAAAATGACAGCGGCAGCCTGGCTTCCTCCAGCATGCGCTCGAAGCGCTCCCGGAATCCCTCCGGCAGGGCGCTGCCCCCACTGATCACCAGCGGCACGGGACGCTCGAAGCGGGGCAGGTTGCGGGTTTTCACGAAGCTGTCGCTCAAGCCCGACGCCAGTGAGCGCATCACGTCCTCGTAATACACTCCCAGGGCCTGCTGGACCTTGTCGGAAAAGTGCCCGTTGAAATGGAAGGACGCCTCTTTCAAAACCCGTACGCGCGTGGCTTTCTCCCCCGTGACCGCGGCGGTGCCGGCGTCGATGTAGTCGCCTGCCTTGGGAATGCTGAAGCTGAAGACCGGCACCGAAAGATACGCCAGGCACACATTGCACATGCCCCCGCCGCAGCTTACGCCCACGCCGGTGTAACTGGAGTCCTCCAGTTCGGCATAAACGACCGCCAGGCCTTCGTTGATGCTGCTCACCGCGAAGCCCAACTCTTCCAGCAACTGCCGCAGCGCCGCTTCATGGTAGGTGAGGCTCTCGCCGCCGGCCAGCGGCGGCCCGGGCACGCTGAAGCAGATCTTCTGCCCGCGATGACTGCCCCGCCCCACCAGGGCCTCGACGATCTCCCGCACCACGCTGATGCCTTCCGGCTCCTCCGGGTTCAAAACGCCCTGCGTCATCGGACGGCGGTTCTCCCGGTTGAAGACGTTGGCGAGTTTCTCGGACTCGTTGCCGAACACCAGCAGCTCCGAGTCCTCTACCCGGTGCGGCACCTTCTCCTTTTCGAAGACGTTCTGCGTGAATCGCGAGAACGGCACGTTGATGAAGGCGTTCAACTGCGAGTCGAAGCGGTACCCGCTCTCCGCCTGGCGGGCCGCCACGATGCAACTGGTGCCCACGTCGAGCCCGATCGCTTTCGGCATTGTCTTTTCACATTCCTTGCTCATGGTCCTCCCCTTGCGTGTTGTCCATCCGCGCCCGTGCGGCCAGTTCCCGATACCATCTCTGCAATCGCTTGCGGTACGCCGCCGGAGTGAGTCCTCCGGCGGCCGCGTCGCGCAGCACCTGTTCCTCGGACCGCAGCAGGCCGGGCCACACCTGCCCTCCGATCGCCGTCAGGAAGGCCGCGTCGTAGCCGAAGCCGAAAGCCGTGATGCTCGGCAGCGCGTCCCGGTATCCATCCGGCAGGCCGATTTCCCGAAACGGAAAGTCGCGGCCCCAGTCGGTGTGATAGCCGATGGCGTGGCTCGCAGCGTTGACCGATACCTGCGCGTGTGTCACGCAGTTCTCCGGCGGGATGCCGTAGCGGCCTCTCAGCATTTCCACCAGGACACGCGCCGCCTGCACCTGGGCCGGGTTGGCCGGGCAGGAACCGCTGCCGGTTCCGGTCTGTGCTTCGAACGACACCGCCAGGAAACTGTGGTTGAGGTTGAGGTAGATCCACTCCGCGTCCGCCCAGACGCTGTTTCCCGCATGGTTGGCGGAGTCGCCCTCCGCCACAACCCGGAACACCCGCCCGAAACGGTCGATCAGGAAATGGTAGGCGGCGTTCCGAACGACGTACTCGAGCAGTTCCGACCCCTGGTGTTTCAGGCGGGCGTTGTGGACCGCCTCGAACGGCGCCAGGGGGCTTTCGGAACTGTGAAACACGATACCGGCCGGCCGGGTGCGCGGCTCGGAAAGCTCAAAGGAGCGGCGCGCGAAGGCGCGGTAGCGGCGGGGCGAGGTCTTGGCCGCATGCCGCTCCTCGATCCGCAGCCCGTTGCTGTAAAGCTCCTGCCGTCCGGTCTTCTCCACCAACCAGACTCTGGGGAGCGCCTGGTTCACAGGCCGGATCGAAGCCGCGGGCGGGACGGCGGCATCGCGGGTTGCCGTTGCCCGGACCAGGCCGAGCAGCAGGAGAACGGCCAGGGCGCCTGCGCCGCCCAGGGGCAGCCGGCGAACCCGGATCGCGGGCGGGTCGCTCCGCACCACGTACGCCCACCCGGGCAGCCCCGGAACGTAGGCCTCCCGCGCCGACCGGACAAACCGCAGCCGCGCCGCCGGATCGGCGATCCGCGCGCCGTGCCGTTCAACCAGACGCAGGTAGCTTTCGGAGGGTAGAGGCCCTGCTGGCGCCACATGAAGAAGTACCGCCGGCCGCCCGTTCCTCTCAACTCCGGAGTTTGGGGGTTATGTAGCCTGTCACCGAAACTCCTCCGCCTCCAGGAAGCTGCGCAGGTCGCCTTCGCTGATCTCCGGCAGTCCCGGCGCCACGTGATTCAGTTTTCCTTCCCGCATCCAGCGCTCCAGCCGGTCCACCAGGTCGAACAGGTGATCGAAGGAATCCACGATGAACAGCAGCGGCTGGTAATGGTCGATCTCCGCCCCCTGGTTGATCACCCACTCCAACTGGATCGGATAGCGCTGCACCTCGTCCGACTCGACGGCGTGCCGCAGTTCTCCATGGGAGCTGAGCAGCCCGCTTCCGTAGGCGCACACCCCCCGCGGCCCGCGCATCAGCCCGAATTCGACCGTGAACCAGAAAAAGCGCGAGAGGGCCCGCAGAATGCTTGTCAGCCGGCGGATCTTCTCCCGCTCGTCCGTGACCCCCGCCATCATCTCCACAGCCGTATGGGCGCAATCGCCGAAACGCACCAGGGTCTCTGCAAACGCCGGGTCGGTATGCATGGGCACATGTCCGGCGACGTCGTGGAAGATATCCGGCTCCGGCAGGTAGTCCAGCTTGTCGAAGGGCCGGATCGTGATGGTGGTGGGAAACTCGCGCCTCCGCAGGCAGTCGAAGAACAGGAAGGAGGGCACGTAGCCGCTCACCGCTTTGGCCTGGAAACCGGTCAGCGGCTCCAGCGCCCGGTTCACTTCGCTCAGCCGCGGCACCCGGTCCGGGGGCAGGTGGAGGGCTTGTATGCCGTTGAGGAAATGCGGGTTGGCATACTGCCTCCAGCGGGGTTGCATGCGCGCGAACAGTCGCGTCCAGGACTCGTGGTTTTCCTCGGAATACAGTTCGTAGCGCTGCTCAATGTATAACTGGCCCCGCTGGCGGGCTTCCTCGACAAAAGGGGCCCGGCCCGTGGTAAGCCCGGTTGTCGTCGGAGCTGGGCCCGGTAGGGCCTGGTTCTGAGGCATGACGATCTCCCAGCCGCCCGGGCCCGGTTGGGCCCCGGCTCTGGCCACAACGTAGCAGAGCCCCCGGCCGAGTTCAACCCACATCTGGGTGGTGACACACAGATGCGGGCCTCCGGGGGCTAGGGAAGCGCCCCGCGCGCGGTGTACCATGAAATCAACTCATCCGGGCACTGGGAGCCCTTGATGCCTCTGGTTCCGCCCTACATCGAATCGCTGCGGCCGTATGAGCCCGGCCGCCATATCGGGGAGATTCAACGCCTGTACGGATGCCAGCGGGTCGCCAAACTGGCCTCCAACGAGAATCCCCTGGGCTGCTCGCCGCTCGCCCTGGAAGCCATCCGCCGCTCGGCCGGACAGCTCCACCGCTACCCCACCGGAGGCCTGGAGCTGCGCGAGGTGCTGGCCGCGAAATTCGACCTCGAGCTGGAGAACGTTATCGCCGGGAGCGGGTCGGAAGGCATCATGTCCAACATCATCCGCACCTTCCTGTGCGATGACGACGAGGTCCTCACCACCGAATCGGCCTTCATCGGCTTTCAGGTGCTGGCCCGCTCGCGCGGCGTGGCCTACCGTACCGTGCCGTACCGCGACTGGCACTATGACCTGCCGGCCCTGGCCGCCGCCATCACCGAGCGCACCAAGATCATCTACCTGGCCAACCCCAACAACCCCACCGGCACCATCTTCACGCGCCAGGAATTCGACCGCTTCTACCGGGCGGTTCCCGAGCGGGTGCTCATCATCCTGGACGAAGCCTACTTCGAGTACGCGCAGGACAATCCCCGCTACCCCGATTCCATGCACTACCGCCACGACAACGTCATCACCCTGCGCACGTTCTCCAAGATCTATGGCCTGGCCGGCATGCGCATCGGCTACGGTTTCGCCCACCAGGAGTTGATCCGGAACCTGCTCAAGGTCAAGCTGCCCTTCGAGCCCGGCACCGCCGCCCAGGCGGCCGGCATAGGGGCATTGGCGGACAAGGAATTCGTCCACCGCACCCTGGAACTCAACGCCCGGGGACTGGCCTTTCTGACTTCCTCGTTCCAGGAACTGGGTCCGCGGACTGTGCGCTCGGACGCAAACTTCGTGATGGTGATTTTCGACGAAGCCGCCGAGGCCGCGCGCGTGGCCGCCGAACTGCTCGAGAGAGGAGTCATCGTGCGCCCGCTTGGCGCCTTCGGTCTCCCGCACTGCCTGCGGATCTCAACAGGTTTGGACGAGGAGAACCGCATGTGCGTGGAGGCTATGGAGAAGCTTCTGGCCGGCCGCGCGGTGGCCTGATGCGGACAGAGGAAACAACACCCATGTTGCAGACCGCCGAGAGGACCGCAACGGAAACCGATTTTCTCCCCTTGCTGGGGACCGACCACATTGAGTTCTACGTAGGTAATGCCCGGCAGGCGGCCTACTACTACCGCTCCGCGTTCGGTTTCGAACTGACCGCCTACAGCGGCCCGGAAACGGGCCTGCGCCGCAGGGCCTCCTACGTGGTCGAACAGGGCAGAATCCGCCTGGTCTTCACTACCGCGCTTCACCCCGACGACCCGATCGCCGAACACGTCCGGCTTCACGGGGACGGGGTTCACGGCATCGCCCTGGAAGTGAAGGACGCCGCCAGAGCCTACCAGGAGACCCTGCGCCGCGGCGCCCGCGGCGTGCGCGAGCCGGCCGTATTCGAGGACGCGAACGGACAGGTACGGGTCTCGGCCATCTCGGTGTACGGCGATACCGTTCATTCCTTCATCGAGCGCGGAGACTACCGCGGAGCGTTCCTGCCCAACTTCGTCCGCGTCGAGGGCCCCGACCCTGCCTGCCGGCCCGCCGGGCTGCTGCACGTCGACCACATGGTGGCCAACGTCGAACTGGGCGAGATGAACCGCTGGGTGGACTTCTACGAGCGGGTCATGGGTTTCCGCCTCTACCAGACCTTCGACGACCGGGACATCAGTACCGAATACTCGGCCCTGATGTCCAAGGTGATGGCCAACGGAAACGGCCGCATCAAGTTCCCCATCAACGAACCGGCTTTGGGCCGCCGCAAGTCCCAGATCGAGGAATACCTCGAGTTCTACCGCGGGCCGGGCGTCCAGCACATCGCCCTGGCCACCGGCGACATCATCTCGACCGTGTCCAAGCTGCGCGATCAGGGCGTGGAGTTTCTGCGCGCACCCCGGGCCTACTACGAAGACCTGGCCGGACGCATCGGGTGCATCGACGAGAGCCTGTCCGCGCTGAGCGAGCTCGGCATCCTGGCGGACCGCGACGATGAAGGCTACCTGCTCCAGATCTTCACCAGACCGGTCGAGGACCGCCCCACCCTGTTCTACGAGATCATCCAGCGGAAAGGAAGCCGCGGGTTCGGCAAGGGCAATTTCAAAGCCCTGTTTGAAGCCATCGAGCGCGAACAGGCGCGTAGGGGCAACCTGTAGATGAAGCTCTGCACCTTCGAGATCGGCACGCCGCTGGGACCCGCGCGGCGCCTGGGAGCGGTCACCGAAACCGGAGTCGTGGACCTCAACCTGGCGTGCGCCCGCCTGCTGGAGGAGCGAGGCGAGCCCCGCCCGGCCAGGCTGGCCGCCGTGGTTCTGCCCGACAACATGCTCGAATACCTCCAGGAGGGCGAAACGGCGCGCTGCCACGCCGCGCAGGTGCTGGACGCCGGTCTGGGCCCCCGCTTCTCGTTGAACGAGGTCCGCCTGCTGGCGCCGCTGCCCAACCCGGCATCCCTGCGCGACTTCTATGCTTTCGAGGACCACGTGAAGAAGGGCTTCGAGAAGCGCGGCGAGCCCATGCCGCCGGAGTGGTACGAGATGCCGGTCTACTACAAGAGCGGGCATCACAACATCCTCGGAGACGGGGCCGGCGTGCTCTGGCCTTCTTTCACTCAGAAGTTCGATTACGAGCTGGAACTCGCCGCCGTGATCGGCCGCCAGGGCTCCAACATTCCGGCGGAAAGCGCCCGCGACTACATCGCCGGCTTCACCGTGATGAACGATTTCAGCGCGCGCGATATCCAGCGCAAGGAGATGAAGGTCCGGCTGGGCCCTGCGAAAGGCAAGGACTGGGCCACCGCCCTGGGTCCCTGGCTGGTCACCGCGGACGAGATCGGGGACCCCTACAACCTGGAGATGACCGCCCGGGTCAACGGTGAGACCTGGTCCCGCGGCAACTCCCGCAGCCTGTACTGGAAATTCGAGCAGATGATCGAGTTCCTCTCCCGCGACGACACAATCTATCCCGGCGACGTGATCGGCTCGGGGACCGTGGGCTCCGGCTGCGGACTGGAGCTGGACCGCTGGGTCAGGCCGGGCGACGTCATCGAACTGGAGATCGAGAGGATCGGCGTGCTGCGCAACCGGGTGATGAAACCATGAGGAGGCTGGCGAAAGCATGTATCCCCTGAAGAAAGGCAAGGTCACGGCGCAGGCGCACGTGAACCTGCCGGAAGGCACCTACGAAGAAGAACACGGGCGCAGGGGCTTCTACGGCAAGTCCGCCCATCTCTACCACGCCCACCCGCCCACCGGATGGATCCGCTTCGAGGGCAAGCTGCGCCCCCACTGCTTCGATCTCAACCGCCTGGAGCCCGGCGATCTCACCGATGCCTGCGGGACTCCGCTCGCCTTCCTGGGCAACGCCGACGTGAAACTCTATGTTTCGCGGCGCTCAACTCCGATGCCCTTCTATTACCGCAATGCGGACGGCGACGAGCTGATGTTCGTGCATCGCGGCGAAGGCGTGATCGAAACCGATTTCGGACCGCTGGCTTTCGAGAAAGGCGACTACATCGTTCTTCCGCGCGCCGTCACCTACCGCCTGGTTCCGGAGACGAGGGACAATTTCTTCCTGATTGTCCAGTCGAAGACCGAGTTCGACCAGCCGGACCGCGGCCTGGTCGGCCAGCACGCCCTCTACGACCCCGCGGTCATCACCACTCCGGAGCCCAGCCCCGCGCTGGACGACCATCGCGAGTGGGAGGTGCGTATTAAGGTGGACGACGAGCTCTCCACGGTGGTGTATCCCTTCAATCCGATTGACGTGGTGGGTTGGAAGGGCGATCTCACCGCCTGGAAGATCAACATACGCGACATACGCCCCTTGACCAGCCCGCGCGTACACCTGCCGCCCAGCGCCCATACCACCTTCGTCACCGGCGGCGCCGTGGTCTGCACCTTCCTGCCCCGCCCCCTGGAGGAAGACGAGAGCGCGCTGCGCGTGCCGTTCTTCCACCGCAACACCGACTACGACGAGTTCCTCTTCTACCACGACGGCGATTTCTTCAGCAAAGACAACATCCGGGCCGGCATGGCCACCCTGCACCCCCGCGGCATCCATCACGGCCCCCATCCCAAGGCCCTGGCCAACCAGGCGAAGAAGAAACGCACCGACGAATGTGCCGTGATGCTGGACGGTCTGAGCCCGATTCAGGTCCTGCCCGCCGGGGAGAGCGTGGAGTGGAGGGAATACTGGATGAGCTGGATGGAGAAACCGTGATCATCGATCCCGAACGGCACACCCCCAACGACGTGTACAAGCTGATGGTCGGAGCGATTGTTCCCCGCCCCATCGCTTTCGTCTCCACCCTCAGTGCCGCCGGCGTCCGCAACCTGGCGCCTTTCAGCTTCTTCACCGCCGTCTCGGCCAACCCGCCCGTGATCTGTTTTTCGCCCATGGTGCGCGCCAGCGACGGGCAACGCAAGGACACGCTGCACAATATCGAAGCCACCGGCGAGTTCGTGGTCAACGTGGTCTCCGAGGAGTTCGCCCGGCAGATGAACCAATGCTCGGCCGAGTTTCCACCGGATGTGGACGAGTTCGCCATCTCCGGCCTCACCCCGGTTGCCTCGGAACTGGTGAAGCCGCCGCGCGTGCGCGAGTCGCACATCCAGATGGAGTGCCGCCTCCTCCAGGTCGTTCATGTAAGCCCCAAGCCGCTGGGCGGCAGCCTGGTGCTGGGCGAGGTACTGCGTTTTCACGTGGACGAAACGCTGTTCGACGACTTCCGTATCGATCCCGGCCGGCTGCGTGCCATCGGCCGTATGGGCGGACCCATCTATGCCCGCACCACCGACCGCTTCGAAATGCCCCGGCCCACGCCGGCCGATTTCGACCTGGAGGCAGCCGGGCATGGCGGATAAATGGATCTGGCAGCCGTCCGCCGAATGGGTCCGCGGGACCAACGTCTACCGCTTCATGACCCGCCTCGGCTGTGAGACCGCGGAGGACTTCCTGCGCTTCTCGCGCGAAAACCTGGAAGCGTTCTGGCGCGAGATAGTCGACGAGGCCGGCATCGAGTGGTTCCAGCCGTACGACAGAGTGCTGGACGAGTCCCGGGGCGTGGAGTGGGCGCGCTGGTTCCTCAACGGCAAGCTCAACATCGCCTGGAACTGCCTGGACCGGCACGCCGCCGGGCCGGATGCCGGCCGCGCCGCCGTGATCGCGGAATCCGAAGACGGTTCCGTCGGCGCCCTGACCTACGCGCAACTGGCGGACCGGGTCAACCGTCTGGCCAACGGGCTCCGATCGCTCGGACTGCAGAAGGGCGACCGGGTGGCGCTGGTAATGCCCATGGCGGCCGATGTCGTCACCATCCTCTACGCCTGCTTCCGCCTCGGACTGATCGCGGTCCCCATCTTCTCCGGCTTCGGATCAGGCGCCATCGCCTCCCGCCTGGAGGATTCCGGCGTGCGCGTGGTCTTCACCATGGAGCGGTCCGTGCGGCGCGGCAGGACGCTGTCGCTCAAAGAGAAGATCCTCTCATGGGAACGGGCAAAGGTGATCGTATGGCCCTGCGAGGAACTGCTTGCCGATCCGGCCCCCTGTCCGAGTCTGCCGCTCGATTCCGAAGACCCGGCCCTGATCCTCTACACCTCCGGCACTACCGGCAAGCCCAAGGGAACCGTTCACTCCCACGCCGGCGCCCTGGCTCAGACCACCAAGGAAATCTACCTGGGCTTCGATCACCGCGACGGCGACCGCTTCTTCTGGCTCTCCGACATCGGCTGGATGATGGGTCCCTGGGAGATCATCGGCAACCACCATTTCGGCGGCACGGTGTTCCTCTACGACGGCGCGCCGGACTGCCCGGCTCCCGACCGCCTGTGGCGCATGATCGCGCGGCACCGGCTGAACGTCTTCGGCGTTTCACCCACCGCCATTCGCCTTCTGATGCCGCACGGCAGCCGGCTTCCCCGCGGGCACGATCTCAGTTCCCTGCGCCTGCTGGGATCGACCGGGGAACCCTGGGACGAGACCTCCTACCGCTGGTTCTTCGAGAACGTGGGCGGCGGCCGCCTGCCGGTCATCAACATCTCCGGCGGCACCGAGATTCTCGGCTGCTTCCTGTTCCCCCTGCCCATCCAGCCGTTGAAGGCCTGCACGCTGGGCGGGCCCGCTCCCGGCATGGCCGTGGAGGTGGTGGACGAGCACGGCCGCCCGGTGCGCGGCCGGACCGGATACCTGGTCTGCACCCGGCCCGCGCCTTCCATGACCCGAGGCATCTGGAACGATCCCAGGCGCTATCTCGAATCCTACTGGTCGCGCTGGAAAGGAATCTGGAACCACGGCGACTGGGCCAGCGTGGATGAGGACGGCTGCTGGTTTCTGCACGGCCGCGCCGACGAATCGATGAATGTGGCCGGACGCAAGGTCGGCCCGGCCGAGGTGGAGCAGGCCCTGATGCAGCATCCCGGGGTCGCGGAAGCGGCCGTGATCGGGGTGCCCGACGGGATCACCGGGGAAGCCATTGTGGCTTTCATTGTGCCGAAGCCCGGCCCGGCCGCTCCGGAGACCGGTGAAATGGCGGCGCACGCGGTTCGCGTCCTGGGAGCCGCCTTCCGGCCGCGCGCGATCCGGCTGGTTCCCGAACTGCCGAAGACGCAGAGCGGCAAGGTGGTGCGCCGCCTCATCCGGCAGAGCTACCTGGGCCGGCCGCTGGGCGACTTGTCTACAGTGGCGAACCCGAAAGCGCTGGAGGCCTTCCAACAGACCACGACGGCGGTGGGCTGAAGCATGCAGGCGTCCCGCGATGAATACTTCATGGGCCTGGCGCTCGAACGGGCCCGGACCGGCGCTCGCATCGACGGCGCGGGCCAGGTAGGCTGCGTCATCGTGCGCGGTGGAGAGGTGCTGGCTTCCGGCCACACCGAGACCGAAATGAGCCATGACCCCACCGCGCATGCCGAGATTGTGACCCTCCGCCGCCTGGGCCGCCGGCTGGAAACCACCGATTTTTCCGGCTGTACGCTCTACTGCACCCTGGAGCCGTGCGGTATGTGCAGTCTGGCTTGCGTCTGGGCCAGGGTGAGCCGCATCGTCTTCGGCGCAGCCCGCAGCCAGGCGCACTCCCTCTACTTCGACCAACGTCATTACAACACCCTGGATTTCGTCCGCGATGCCTTCAACGGCAATATCCAGGTGACCGCCGGAGTGCGGTCCGCGGAGTGCGCGGCGCTATACGAGCAGCCGGGCGAAGCGCCGGACACCGCGCGGGAGGAACAGGCGCCGCGAGCGCCGGTCGTCGGGGGGAGCGCCGAAACCTGCCTGTACGTCGCGGATCTGGACCGCAGCGAAGCGTTCTACACCCGCGTCTTCGAGTTCCGCCCGGTGTTTGCGGAACCCGGCCGCATGTCGGCCCTGGCCATCCCCAACCGGCAGATGCTGCTCCTGTTCAAAACCGGCGCTTCCGTCGAAGCACGCCCGGGGCGCGGCGGAGTAGTTCCCGGACACGACGCCCGGGGACACATCCACCTGGCCTTCTCCATACCCGCCCGGCAACTCCCCGCATGGGAGCAACGGCTCGACCGCCTGAAAATCCCCATCGAAAGCCGCGTCGCCTGGCCGCGCGGCGGCCACAGCCTCTACTTCCGCGACCCCGACGGCCACCTGCTGGAACTCATCACCCCCGGCTGCTGGCCGGACTGACTGCCACCGGCTCGGTCTGCAAGGCGTCCCCGTTTCCGAGCCGGTAGAGTAGGAGAGGGGGCGACGCAAGGGCGCGACCTCCTCTCCCCTCGTCGAACCGGACGTGCAGATTTCCCGCATCCGGCTCTCCTGGAAGCTCTCGCTTCAGGCATGC
>JADZAF010000178.1 GCA_020852755.1 Bryobacterales bacterium | reverse complement strand
TCCAGCATGCCCGGACCGGAGATGCTGTTGATCCCGGAAAGAGCCGCCAGCGCGGCCCCCATGCCCGTTTCCAGCCCGGCCTGCGCGTCCAGCTGCTTGGCGTCGCTGAGCGCGATATAGCCCTGCGTGGGCATGCCCAGCCGCTTGCCGATCTGGCTGTTGGCGCAGTTCAGCATCATCGTCTCCATGGCGCCCATCGGCGTGGTCTCATGGCGCACGTCGAAGATGGCCGGGGAGCCGCCGTACAGGATCGGATGGCCCGGGTTGGTCAACTGGCTGATCGCCACCCCGCTCAGGTTCTCGGCCGTCTGCTGGATCAGGCTTCCCGTCAGGGTCACCGGCGCCATGAAGCCGGAAAGCGGCATGGACACCAGCTCCACCGGTATCCCCCAGCGCGCGCAGTCCACCAGGTTCTGGCTGGTCACGTCGCTCCACTTCACCGGCGCCGTCGGGCAGCAGGAAAAGATGGTGAGCGGTTTTTCCCGCAGCGCCCGCGCGCTGCCCCGCACCGCCAGTTGCAGGTCCTTCATGATGCCGAAGGCCTCGACGGTGAAGGCCCCGGTGACCACCGGTTTCTCCCCGTACAGCAGGCTCAGGTACAGCCGGTAGCTGTCCGCGATCTTCTCGTGAACGTCCGCCGGGATGAAGGCCGTGCTTTGCGAAGCGATGTGGCCCAGGCCGGCGGTCAGCTTCACGAAGCGGATGTAGTCCGCCGTGTCCGGCCGGCGCATCTCGCCGGTCTGCCCGTCCAGGATGTTGATGGCCGCCGACCCGGGGGTGAAGTAGACGCTGTCGCCGCTGAAATCGTGGGTCTGGTTGCCCGCAACGTCGTAGAGCGGAAACGCGCGCGGAACGCTGGCCAGCGCCCGGTCGATGATGGCCGCGCTCAGCCGCGCCTGCCGCTTTCCCTCGTCGATTTTCGCGCCGTGGTCGTGGAGCAGGGCCAGGACGGGCGGGTTGTGGATTTCCACGCCGAGCTGCCACAGCACGTCGCGCGCCTGCGCGATGATGTCCTCGATCAGCTCGTCTTCAAGTACTCGCAGAACCGGGCGCGACACCGCAAGCCCCGGACCCTACCTGGCCTTCCCGGCCCCGTTGGCCGGGATCACCCAGTAATAGATGGTGTGGCCGGGCAGCTTCACTTCCTTGTCCGGCTTCCAGTCGCCCATGTCGAAATCGTGCGAGATCAGGCGGCTTCCGGGCTTCAATTCGCGCAGCAGCTTGGGCTTGAGCCGGATGTTGACCGAGGGCAGCAGGTACATGGTCACCACCGTGGCCTGGCTGATGTCGGCCTGGAACAGGTCGCCCTCGCGGAAGGTCACCAGGTTGGAAACGCCTGCCCTCTCGGCGTTCTCCTTCGCCTCGCGGATGCGCTCCGGGTTGATGTCGATGCCCACCCCCCGGATCCCGAACCGCTTGGCGGCCGTGATGACGATGCGGCCGTCTCCGGAGCCGAGGTCGTACAGAACATCCCCCTTGTGGATGGCCGCCAGCTTCAACATCTGCTCCACCACTTCCTCCGGGGTAGGCACGTAGGGCACCTCGTACTCGTCGTACTGAGCCTGCGCGGCGGCCAGACCGAATCCGGCCGCCAGGGCCACTCCCGCCAAAATCGTCCTGAAGCGCATGGGTCACTCCTCCGTTTCCAAAACTGCACGAATAGGCCAGTGTAACCCGATTCCCCGGCTGATGCGCCGCCCTTTGTTCATGTGCTGACGGCGGTACTGCGGGGTGGGCCGGCAGGTCCGGATTTCGCCCATCCGCGCAATCGAACGGGGCTGGCCGCCACAGGAAGACCCGATCTGTTCGGCCACGCCGGTCACCAGGTTGAGCCGGTTCGTCCGGGCTATCATGGGAGTCCGGTTCGCGGGAACGCCAGGCGTCCCGCTCCCTTTCTTCAGGAGGCTGAACGATGCACAGACGGCAATTCGGCAGGATGGCGGCGGCCGGCGCGCTGGGCGGCGCCACCCTGCCCGCGGCCCAGCGGCGCGCTCCCTATGGCGGCCTGGGACGTCCGCCCATGAAGTGGAAGGTCAAGCACTCCATGCAGATCTACGATCTGAGCGACGCCACGCTGCAACTGGCCAAACAACTCGGCATGGAGTACGTGAATATCTGGTCCGGCCCGCCCAAGTACCCGGAAATCGTTGCGCGGGTGGAGTCGGCCGGGCTGAAGGTGGCCAAGATCGGCAACGGCGGCATCCACAACCACGCCGCCCTCGTGCTGAACCTGCCGGGCCGCGACGAGAAGATCGAGGAGTTCAAGCAGAACCTGCGCGCCCTGGCCGCCGTGGGCCTGAAGACCCAGCTCTACGCCCACATGGCCAACGGGATTTGGAGCACCGCCAGTGAACCCGGCCGCGGCGGCGCCGTCTCCCGGGTCTTCGACGCCGGCAAGCCCGCGACCTCCGGTGGTTCCTCCCACAACCGGGCCTTCGACCGCCCCTACACGGAGAAGGAGCTGTGGGACAACTGGGAGTATTTCTGCAAGCGGATCAAGCCCGTGGCCGAGGAAACCGGAGTCCACATCGGCGTCCACCCGGACGATCCTCCGGGACTCACCCTCGGTAACGTGCCGCGCCCCATCTTCAGCAGTTTCGAAGGCTATCGCCGCGCTATCGAGATCGCCGACAGCCCCAACATCGGCATGGGCCTCTGCGTGGGCTGCTGGCTGGAGGGCGGCCCCGCCATGGGACGCAACGTGCTCGAAACCATCGAGTACTTCGGCTCCCGCAAGAAGCTCTTCGTGGTTCACTTCCGCAACGTCCACGCGCCCCTGCCCTATTTCCGCGAGACCTACCTCAACGAGGGCTACATGGACATGTATAAAGTCATGAAGGCCCTGGCCAGGGTGAACTTCGAGGGCGTCCTCATCGGCGATCATTTTCCCCGCATGGCGGCCCCGGGCCCCGCCGCCCAGATCTACACCATCGGCTACCTGCAGGCCCTCATCGAGCGGGCCAACGAAGAGGTCTTCGGGTAGCGGCTACAGCCACTTCTTCAGGAACGCCAGGCCGGACTCCAGCCGGATCTCGTGCCCGCCTTCGTGCATGTCGATGCCGATGCGGTCCTCGATCTTCAGCTTGCGGTAATGCTCCCTGGCCGCTTCGTACTCCTCCATCACCTGCGGCCAATAGGCGATCCCGTCCTTCTTGCCATGCTGGATCAGCAGCGGCCGCGGGCAGATCAGGCTGGCCGTGTCGCTGTCGGTGAACTCGGTGAGCCAGCCGCGGAAGAAAGCGTGTTCCTCCGTGGTTTCGAGGAAACAGCTGTAGCGCTTGTCCGGAATCACCATCTTGTTGCGCCGGTGGTTAAACCAGGCGGTCACGATGGCGCAGCGGATGCGCGGCTCCAGAGGCGTCCAGAACATGGTGGCCATTCCGCCCAGGCTGATGCCCCAAAGGCCCACCCGCTTGCCGTCGATCCGTTTGTCCGCCAGGGCCGCGTCCAGCAGCGCCTGCATGCGCGCGAATTCAATTCCCGGCAGCGTGGTATCGGCCAGCCGGGCCAGCCGCTCCATGCGGTTGCGCTTTTCCACCGAGTAGAGATTCATGGGCGCCAGGACCGCGAACCCGGCCGCCGCCAGGGCATGGCCGTAGTCGTGGTACAGGTTCTGCGGATCGTCCATCCCGAAAACGCGCTCCGGAAAACTGCCGATGCCGTGCTGCGCGATCACCAGCGGAACCGGCCCCGGCGCGTTGGGAGGAATCACCAGCACGCCTTCCGCCTTCAAGGGCCCCAGCGGCACCGTCAGCCACTCGGCCTGGAGGCCCACAATGCGCGGGAACGGCTCCCGCCGGGCCGGCCCGGTGGCCTTCAAAGCGGGCGGGTTCAGCATCCGGCGGTAGCGCTCCCGGTTGGGGGCGACGCTCTTCACCAGGGCGTCGATGCTGCGATAGGAGCGGTTCCAGGCCCGCGCCGCGCGTTGCGGGTACGCGGTCACCAGGGTATCGCGGAAGTATTGCTCGATCTCGGCGCCGTAGGCGTTGTTGCGCGATTCTATGGCGGCCTTGGGATCCTGCGCGGCCAGCAGCGAGGTCCCGCAGAGAAGCATGGCGAGGGAACTCCGTCTCATCCTGTTTGCCCTTTGTTGGAGACAGGCACTATGCTACCAGGGAAGGAGAGTCCGCGCTGGACACCCTCACCCACACGCTCACTGGCCTGGCGTTGAGCCGCGCCGGCCTCAACCGTCTCACTCCCGGCGCGCCCCTGCTGCTGATGGCGGCCGCCAACATGCCCGACATCGACATCCTGGCCTGGGCGGGCGGCCCGCTCTCGTACCTCGAACTGCACCGCGGCTGGAGCCACTCTCTGATGGCTATTCCGCTGCTGGCCACCCTGCCCGCGGCCCTGACCCAGGCGCTGAGCCGCCGGCGCGTGCGGCTGCGCGCCGCCTACCTGGCCGCGCTCGCCGGAGTGGCCTCTCACGTGGCCCTGGACGCCACCAACGCCTGGGGCGTCCGCCTGCTGTCGCCGTTCTCCGGCGCCTGGTTCCGCCTGGACGCCCACTCGCTGCTGGACGTCTGGATCTGGCTGGCGCTGCTGATTTCCGTCGCCGCTCCCTGGCTCTCGCGCCTGGTGGGCAGCGAGATCGGAGCCCGCCCGCGGGCCGCCTATCCCGGGCGCGTTCTGCCCATCGCCGCCCTATCCTTTCTGGTTCTTTACACCGGCCTGAAGGTGGCGCTGCACGAACGGGCCGTCCTGGTTCTGGATTCCCGCCTCTACGAAGATGCCGTGCCCCGCCAGACCGCGGCCTTCCCTCAGCCCGGCAATCCCTTTCGCTGGAACGGCGTGGTGGAAAGCGATACGGCCTACCACCTGTTCGACCTGAACCTGCTGGGTTCCTTCGATCCGGCCGGGGGGCGCCTGCTGTACAAGCCGCAGATCGATCCCGCCATCGCCGCCGCCGGCCGGCTGCCCGTGTTTCAGGGCCTGCTCGAATTCGCCCAGTTCCCCTACTGGCGGGTCACGCCTGCCCAGCCCGACGGCTGGCAGCGCGTTGAAGCCATGGACCTGCGCTTCGGCCAGCCGGCCGAACCCCGCTTCCTGGCCACCGCCCTGCTCGACCCGCGCCACCGCGTCCAGCGCGCATGGTTCGAGTTCGGTCTCCGGCGCTAGAGACAGCCGAGGATACTTGAAATCCTGGAAACGGGAGCGGTCAGCGACCGGCGGTCGGCGTTCAGCTGAAGCTGATGGCTGAATGCTGATCGCTCAATGCTCAGCGCTGACAGCTTGCCCCTCCTGCGCACGGCTGGTCTCGAGAGACCAATTCTCGGATTTCGCGGGCTGGTTTCCAGAAGCCGGCCAGCCTCCTCACATGGTCCGTGTGACCTTGCTCAGCGTCCTGGGCCGGTCCGGGTCCAATCCCTTCTGCGACGCCAGGCAGGCCGCGAACAACTGCGCCGGGATAATGTACGGAATGGGCGTGAACAGCTCCGGGATCCGGCAGGGAATCCGCACCGTGCGCCCGAACCCCGCCGCCTCCCGGTTGCCCGCGTCGGTGAATACTACCGTCTCGGCGCCCAGTTCCCGCAGCTTCTCCAGAATCCCTCGCAGCGCCGCCCAGGTGACGCCCGTGGGCCCGAACGCAAACACCGGAAACCCGCGCTCCACCAGGGCAATCGGCCCGTGCAGGAAATCCGCCGACGAGAACCGCTCCGCCACGACGTAGCATGTCTCCATCAACTTGAGCGCGAACTCATAGGCGTTGGCGTAATTCAATCCCCGGCCCACCGCCGCGGCGTGGTTCATGAAGCGGTAGCGTTCGGAGAGCCCCGAGATCCGAGGCTCCAGCCGCAAGGCCTGCTCGACGCACCCCGGCAGCCGCTCCAATTCGTCTTTCCGTATGGCGCCGCCCAGCGCGTGCGCCAGCAGGTAGAACAGCAGCAGCTGCCCGGTGTAGGTCTTGGTGGCCGCCACGCTCTTCTCCTTGCCCGCGCGCACCAGCAGGACATGTTCCGCCAGCCGCGCCAGCGAACTGGCCGGCTCGTTGGTGATCCCCGCGGTGAGCGCTCCCTGCTCCCTCGCGCGCTCCAGCACCACGTTGATGTCCGTCGATTCGCCCGACTGCGAAATCGCCACCACCAGCGCGTCCTTCAAATCCGGCCGCACGTCATACAGCGTGTAAACCGAAGGCGCGGCCAGCGAGACCGGAATCCCGGTCGTGATCTCGAGCAGGTAGCGGCCGAACAGCGCCGCATTGTCGGAGGTGCCGCGGGCGGCCAGCACGATCAGCCGCGGCTTCCGTTTTTCAATCACTCGTTTAAAACGCTTGATTGCCGCCAGTTCGCGCCGCAGCGTGCGCTCCAAAGCGGCCGGCTGTTGCCGGATCTCCTCCAGCATTCGCGACATGCTCAAAGCATAGCGGATGCGGCAGCGGTGTAGTCCATCCCACGCCCTGCCGTTGCTTCTCGCCGGCTTCCTCGGGACAATGGTCGTAGAGGATGCCCGACCCGACTCCGCAAGCGGCCAAGCGAACACCGGAACCCATGCTGGCGGGCACCATCGGCACCATCCGGCTGTTTGGCGTCCCCGTGCGCTTGCACTTCACCTTCCTCCTGCTGCTGGTATTCCTGCTCTTCATCGGCATCGGGCAGCGGCAATCGGGCTGGCTGAGCGTGGTCTACGTCCTGGCCCTGTTCGGCTCGGTGCTGCTGCACGAACTCGGCCACGCCGTCGTCGGCCGCCGCTACGGCATCCGCACGCTCGAAATCGTGATGTTTCCGATCGGGGGCGTGGCGCGCCTGGAACGCCCGCCCAAAGCCCGCGAGGAACTCTGGATCGCGCTGGCCGGGCCGCTGGTCAACCTGGTGCTGGCCGCCGCTATCCTCGGGGCCCTTTGGCGCGGCAGCGGGCTCCTGCCCTTCGAAGCCCTGGCTGTTCCCAACGACCAGAACCTGGCCCAGAGAATCGCGGTCGGCAACCTGATCCTGGCCGGCTTCAACCTGCTGCCCGCCTACCCCATGGACGGAGGCCGCATCCTGCGCTCGGCCCTGGCCCGCTTCCAGAACGAGGACACCGCCACCGAGACGGCGGCCAAAGCGGGGCGCGCCATGGCGGTCCTGATGGGCCTGGGCGGGCTGCTCACCTCCAACTTCTTCCTGCTGTTCGTCGCCTTCTTCGTCTACCTCGGCGCAGCCCAGGAAGCCATGACCATCCGAGGGCGAGTGCTCAGCGCGGGCTTCCCCGTCCGCGCGGCCATGGTCACCGATTTCCGTACCCTGGGCCACGGCGACACCATCCGCGAAGCCGGCAACCTGCTGCTGGCCACTACCCAGCAGGACTTCCCCGTCATGCACGGCGGCCAGACCCTGGGTATCCTGACCCGCAACCGGCTCCTTCGCGCCCTGATGACCGAAGGGCCCGAGGCCTACGTGGCCGGCGCCATGGACCGCGACTTCGTCCGCCTCTCCCCCGACACCGAACTTACCGATGCCCTGCCGCTGATGGCCTCGGCCGGCCACTGCGCTCTGGTCATGGAGGGTGAGCACCTGGTGGGGCTCCTGACCCCGGAGAACATTTCCGAATTCCTGATGATCCGCCAGATCAGCCGGAAGCGCGAACGCCCGGAAGGCGCCGCGTGGTAGGCCCGCACCGCGTCGTCATCGTGGGCGGCGGCTTCGCCGGCCTGTACTGCGCCCAGAAGCTCAAGCGCGCCCGCGCGCAGATCACGCTCATCGACCGCCGCAACTTCCACCTCTTCCAGCCGCTGCTCTACCAGGTGGCCAGCGGGGCCCTGTCCCCGGCCGAGATCGCCTCGCCGCTGCGCGTGGTGCTCAGCGCGCAGAAGAACGCCCGCGTCTGGCTCGGCGAAGTCGTGGACTTCGACCCCGGTGCCCGAGAGGTAATCCTGTCCGATGGCGCGCGCACCGGATACGACACGCTCGTCGTCGCCACCGGCTCACGGCACCACTACTTCGGCCGCGGCGAATGGGAGTCCCGGGCGCCCGGCTTGAAAACCATCGAGGACGCCACGGAAATTCGCCGCCGCATCCTGCTGGCCTTCGAGAAAGCCGAGCGCGAGCCCGACCCGGAGGAGCGCCGCGCCCTGCTGACCTTCGTCATCGTGGGCGGCGGCCCAACCGGCGTGGAGCTGGCCGGAGCCCTGGGCGAGATCGCCAACGACACCCTCCGCAACGATTTCCGGCTGGTCCGCCCGCCGGAAGCCAACATCCTGCTGCTGGAAGGCTCGGACCGCATTCTCAGCGCCTTTCCCCCGGGACTGTCGGTCCGCGCGGAGAGCGACCTGATCCGGCTGGGCGTCCGCACGCGCACCCGCGCCGTGGTTACGGAACTCGACGCCAAGGGCGTGACGGTGAAGCTGGGCGATCGCATCGAGCGGATCCACGCCCGCACCGTGCTCTGGGCGGCGGGGGTGCAGGCCTCCCCGCTGGGCAAGCTGCTGGCGGAGCGCACCGGCGCCCACCTGGACCGGGCCGGCCGCGTGGTGGTCGAGCCCGACTTGAGCATCCCGGGCTACCCGGACATTTTCGCGATCGGCGACCTGGCCAACTTCAGTCACCAACTGGGTCAACCCCTGCCCGGCATCGCCCCGGTCGCCATGAGCCAGGGCCGCTATGTGGCCCGCCTGGTCCGCGCCCGCCTGGAAGGACGCAAGGCGCCGCCCTATCGCTATCTCGACAAGGGCACCCTGGCCACCATCGGGCGGTCCCGGGCGGTGGCGGTGATCGCCGGGCTACGCTTCGCGGGACCCCTGGCCTGGCTGGTCTGGCTGTTCGTGCATCTCATGTACCTGGTCGAATTCGAGAACCGGGTGCTGGTCCTGATCCGCTGGGCCTACAACTACTTCACCCGCAATCGCGGCGCCCGCCTGATCACCGGCCCGCACGACTGAAGCTGGGCAATGCCCCCTGTATGGGGATTGAAAACGCATGCGGAGCGGGCCTTCCGGCGGCCTTGCCCGGGCGAGCCCGGGGAGCCTTCGGTTGCGGCTGCGCTGCGCTGTGGGGTAGGTTGTTAACCGGTAGGCCGGTTTTCGATGGGCCTCCTTTCCGCTGCCGGTAGGACTTCGATGAACGCCAGAAATCTGTTGATTCTGTTTACCTTGCTGCTGACTCCGGCTCACGCCGCCACTCTCCGCGTCACTGCCGGCGCGGTGGACGACCAGGTCTTCCAGCGAACCGCCGCCAACCAGGCCGACATCGCCCTCAGCGGCCTGGCGGACCCCAACAACCGCGCCGTCGAAGCCCGCCTGCTTCGCAAGCACCTCCCGGTCGCCGGCTTCGACTGGAGGGAGATCGCCCGGGCCGTCGGCGGCAAGTGGAGCGGGGAATTGCGCGGCGTTCCCATGGGCGGACCCTACCGCCTGGAACTGCGCCTCGCCGGCACGGACGCCTCCACTGCGGTTACCAACCTCCTGGTGGGCGACCTCTGGGTGCTGGCCGGGCAGTCCAATATGCAGGGCGTGGGCGATTTGGCGGACGTCGAACTGCCCCATGAGCTGGTCCACAATTTCGACATGGCCGATCAGTGGGTGGTTGCCGAGGAGCCCCTCCACACGCTGGTCAGCGCCAGCGACCGCGTGCACTGGCCGCTCAACGCCCAAAAGCAGCCGGAGCGCTACACCGGCGAGCGGCTGGCCCGCTACATCGCCGAACGCAGGAAAGGCGCCGGCCTCGGTCTGCCTTTTGCCGTCGAGATGGTCCGGGCCACCGGTGTGCCCGTCGGCCTCATCTCCCGGGCCCACGGCGGCACCTCCATGGACCAGTGGAATCCCGCCCTCAAGGACAAGGGCGGCGACTCCCTCTACGGCTCCATGCTGCGCGGCGTTCGGCTGGCGGGCGGCAAGGTCGCGGGCGTGCTGTGGTATCAGGGCGAGTCCGACGCCAACCCGAAGGCCGCGCCGGAGTTCCAGGCCAAGTTCGAACGCCTCGTGGCAGCCATCCGCGAGGACCTCGGCCAGCCCTCGCTGCCTTTCTACTACGTACAAATCGGGCGCCACGTCAACAGCCAGAACGTGAACGAGTGGAACGCCGTCCAGGAGATGCAGCGCAAAGCCGAGCAGAGCATCCCCAACAGCGGCATGGTTCCGGCCATCGACCTGGAACTGGATGACGGCATCCACGTCGGCACCCGGGACCTGAAGCTGCTGGGCCGGCGGCTCGCCAATCTTGCATTGAACCGCACCCGGCGGGGGCCGCGGCCCGTCTCGGCCGGCTTCCAGAACGGGACCGTGCGGGTGGTCTTTACGGACGTCAACGGCGGGTTGAGTTCCGCCGGGCGCATCTCCGGCTTCACGATTCACAATGCGGCCGGCGAGCCGGTTCCCATGATCTACAAGGCGCGGGTGGACCCGGCCGATCCCAGCGCCGTCCTGCTGAGCGTCGGGGGCAAACTGCCCGAGGGCGCCTCGCTGCGCTACGGCTACGGCAAGGACCCGTACTGCAACCTGCGGGACCGGGCCGGCATGGGAGCGCCGGTCTTCGGACCGATGGCGATACAATAAGGGGTTCTTGACCGGCGTCCGCGCCGGTGCGCTTGAACGAGGTCATCATCATGGAAAGCAATCAAAAAGAAGTCTCCCGCCGATCGTTCCTGAAAAGCGCCGGTGCGGTGGGAAGCGGCGCCACCGCCTTCACCATCGTCAAGCCCGAACTGGTTCGCGGCTTCGCTCCCGAACGCCTCAAGGCCGGCCTGATCGGATGCGGCGGGCGGGGCACCGAGGGCGTCACCCAGCTGCTGTTCGGCAATCCCAACGTCGAACTGGTGGCCATGGGCGATATCTTCGAGGACCGCCTGGAGAAATCCCTGGCCCGCATCAAGAGCGATACGCGCTACCCCGGCGTGGCCGACCGGGTCAAGGTCGCCCCCGACCATCACTTCGTCAGCTTCGACGCCTACCAGAAAGTACTCGCGGCGGACGTCGATATCGTCCTGCTCTGCACGCCGCCCGGCTACCGGCCGATCCATTTCGAGGCCGCCATCGAGGCCGGCAAGCACGTTTTCTGCGAGAAGCCCTTCGCCACCGACCCGGTCGGATGCCGGCGCGTGATGGCCGCCGCGCGCAAATCCGAGGAAAAGAAGCTGACCGTGATGTCGGGGGCCCAGCGCCGCGCGCAGAAGGAATACGTCGAAACCGTAAAGAAGATTCAGGACGGCGCCATCGGCGACGTGGTGGCCGCCTATGCTTACTGGATCGGCGGGCCGGTCATCCAGCAGAAGGCCCGGGATCCCCAGTGGCCGGACATGACCTGGCAGAACCGTGCCTGGTACTCCTTCGTCTGGCTGTGCGGCGACCAGGTGGTCGAGCAGCACCTGCACAACATCGATGTCTGCAACTGGGTGATGGGCGCCCATCCCGAGAGAGTGGTGGCCTCCGGCGGCGCGGCCTGGCGGCCCAAGGAAGAGATCTACGGCAATATCTACGACCATCTCTCGGCCGATTTCACTTACCCCAACGGGGTGCACATGTCGAGCTACTGCCGCCAGTACCCCAAGGGGGCTTACTCCAACGTTTCCGAACTCGTGGTGGGGACCAAGGGCCGCAGCAATTGCCACGACATGGGAACCAAGGGCGAGAACCCCTACGTGCAGGAGCATATCGACATGGTAAGGAGCATTCTCGGAACCGGGCCGTACATCAACCAGGCCATGACGGTGGCCGAGAGCACCATGACCTGCATCATGGCCCGCGAGTCGGCCTATTCCGGGCTCGAAATCACCTGGGACATGATTATGAATTCGCAGCTCGACTTGACGCCGAAGTCGTTCGCTTACGACGCTAAAGTCGAGGTTCCGCCGTTGCCGGTACCCGGCGTTTATAAGTTCATCTGAGGCGCCCAGTACGCCAGAACCAGAGGGCGGGCCCGAGGCCCGCTCCGATTCCAGGAGTTGTGATGAGCGTGGCTCAGGCTGTGATGAACGTTGCGGAAGGCCCCGGGGAGGAGGCTCACCTTTCCCGCCGGTTCCTTTACTACATGTCGCTGATGCGGGAAGTGGAGGACCGCATCGAGCGCAAGCTCTACCGCCAGAGCAAGATCGTGGGAGGCGTTTACGTGGCGCGCGGCCAGGAAGCCATCCCGGTCGGGGTGGGCCTGGCTCTGGAGCCCGAGGACGTGGTCTTCCCCTCCCATCGCGATCTGGCCATCTACCTGATGCGGGGCGTCGGTCCGCGCCAGATCTTCGCCCAGTACATGGGCCGCATAGGCGGCCTCACCGGGGGCCGCGACGGCAACATGCACATGGGCGATCTCAAGCTCAACATCGTAGCCATCATCAGCGCCATCGGGGCCTGCGTGCCGGTGGCCGCCGGAGCCGCCCTGGCCCTGAAGTACAAGGGCACGAACAACGTAGCGGTCTGTTTCTTCGGCGACGGCGCCACCAGCCGCGGCGACTGGCACGAGGGCATCAACCTGGCCGCCGTCCAGAAGCTCCCCCTGGTGCTGGTCTGCAACAACAACCAGTACGCCTACTCGACCCCCATCGAGAAGCAGATGGCCTGCGCGAACGTGGCCGACCGCGGCCCGGCCTACGGCATCCCCGCCGAGATCGTGGACGGCAACGACGTGTTCGCCGTGCACGAGGCCGCCCAGCGCGCGGTCGCTCACGCCCGGGACGGCCTGGGGCCCTACCTGATCGAATGCAAGACCTTCCGCATGACCGGGCACTCCGCCCACGACCCGGCCGACTACGTGCCCAAGGAGCTGTTCGCCGAGTGGGAGCAGAAAGACCCCATCCGCCGCCTGCTGGAGCGCATGCTGGATTCCGGCTGGATCGCTCCCGAAGACGTCTCCCGCCACTACGACGACCTCCGCAAGGAAGTGGACGCGGCCGTCGAATGGGCCGAAGCCTGTCCCTATCCCGATCCGGCCACCCTGCTGGACAACGTCTACGAGCCGAGGTCCTGAGACATGGCCACTTACCTGGAAGCCATTCGCGAAGGCATCGGCGAGGAGATGGAGCGCGACCCCGGCGTCTTCCTCATCGGCGAGGACATCGCCGTCTATGGCGGGGCCTTCAAGATCACCGCCGGCATGCTGGACCGCTTCGGCGAACGGCGCGTCGTGGATACTCCCCTGTGCGAGTCGGGCATCGTCGGGGCGGCCATCGGGGCGGCTCTGATGGGTCTGCGCCCCGTCGCCGAGATGCAGTTCATGGACTTCATCTCCTGCGGTTTCGACCAGGTGGTGAACTTCGCCGCCAAGTGCCGCTACCGCTGGAATGCGCCCGTGCCCATGGTGATCCGCGGACCCTCGGGCGGCGGCACCCACGGCGGCCCCTTCCACTCCCAGAACCCGGAGGCCTGGTTCTTTCACACCCCCGGGCTCAAAGTGGTGGCGCCCGCCACGCCCTACGACGCCAAGGGCCTCATCAAGTCTTCGATCCGGGATAACGACCCGGTCCTGTTCTTCGAGCACAAGGCCCTCTACCGCCGCGTCAAAGAAGACCTACCCGCAGGCGACTACACGGTGCCGATCGGGAAGGCCAAGGTGGTCCGCGAGGGCAAGGACCTTTCCGTCATCACCTACGGCTCCGGCGTGCACATGGCCCTGGAGGCCGCCGAGGCCCTGGACCGCGAAGGCGTCTCCATGGAGATCGTGGACCTGCGCACCCTGCTGCCGCTGGATGAAGACACCGTGCTGGCCAGCGTGCGCAAGACCTCCCGCGTCATCCTCCTGCACGAGGACACCCTCACCGGAGGCATCGGAGGCGAACTGGCCGCCCGCATTGCCGAAAAAGCCTTCGAATTCCTGGACGCCCCGGTGGTCCGCATCGCCGCCCCCGACACCCCGGTCCCCTTCAGCCCGGTGCTGGAGGAAGCCTTCCTCCCCAACGCCCGCAAGGTACTGGAGAAGGCGCGCTGGCTGTGCGCCTACTGAGGCGCCGGCTATCTTAACTAACGGCTGGCCATCCGCCGCCGGTCACGTACAATAGTAAGCAGGGAGTCCTTCGTGACCCCGGGCAGTCCATTGAAGACCCTCGCTGAAAGGCTCTCCGAGCAGAGCCGCGAAGCCGAACTTTACAAAGTGGTGGACGGCGCCAGGGTGCGTTGCTTTGCGTGCGGCCACCGCTGCCCCATCCCGGCCGGATTCCAGGGAGTCTGCAAGGTTCGTTACAATCGCGGCGGCAGGCTGTACGCTCCGTGGGGCTATGTCAGCGGGGTGCAGGTCGATCCCATCGAGAAGAAGCCGTTCTTTCACGTGCGGCCCGGCGCCCGCGCGCTCAGTTTCGGGATGCTGGGGTGCGATCTGCACTGCGGCTACTGCCAGAACTGGGTCACCTCGCAGGCCCTGCGCGATATCGGCGCCTCGCTGGCCTTCACCCCGGTGGAACCGGAGCAACTGGTGCAGGCGGCCCTCATGCACCGCGCCGAAGCGGTGGTGAGCACCTACAACGAGCCGCTCATCACCGCCGAATGGGCCGCGGCGGTGTTCCGGCAAGCCAAGGCCGCGGGCCTGATGACCGGCTTCGTGTCCAACGGCAACGCCACCGAGGAAGTGTTGCGATACCTGCGTCCCTGGCTGGACCTCTACAAGGTGGATCTGAAGAGTTTCGACGACCGCCGCTACCATGAGCTGGGCGGACGCCTGGCGCCCATCCTGGACTCCATCGGGCGAATTCACCAGATGGGCTTCTGGCTCGAGGTGGTGACGCTGGTGGTGCCGGGCTTCAACGATTCCGATGGCGAGCTGAAGTCGATTGCGGCTTTCCTGGCGGGAATCTCGCCGGACATCCCCTGGCACGTGACCGCCTTCCACCAGGACTACAAAATGCAGAGTCCGGAGGACACGCCCGCCCGGACCCTGCGCAGAGCCGCGCAGACCGGCCGCGAAGCGGGGCTGCGCTACGTCTATGCCGGCAACCTGGCCGGTTTGGGCAGCCTGGAAAACACGTGCTGCCCGGCTTGCGGCAGCGAACTGGTGGCGCGCAGCGGTTTTCGCGTGCTGCGCAACCGGCTCGGCGAACAGGGCTGCTGCCCGGACTGCGGCGCGGCCATTCCCGGGATCTGGAAGAGTCTTCCCCGTCCCAAGGATGAACTGGATCTGTTGATTTCCCGGAAGTGCGGCTAAACGCATGGCCACCGTACACGCTTCGCCCTTCAGCGGCTCGTGGTACACGAGCGACCCCGTTGAACTCAAGAACCTCCTGGATCACCTGCTGGCCTCCTCCACGCAGCGCGGCGGCACGCACGTGCTTCCCGGCGCACTCGGCTTCGTCGTGCCGCATGCCGGCCTGGTCTATTCGGGAACGGTGGCGGCCGGAGCCTATCGCCACCTCTGCACCCAGC
Source organism: Bryobacterales bacterium (assembly GCA_020852755.1). Taxonomy (GTDB): domain Bacteria; phylum Acidobacteriota; class Terriglobia; order Bryobacterales; family Bryobacteraceae; genus JADZAF01. The sequence continues at coordinate 11,224 of JADZAF010000178.1, read as the reverse complement.
GCCCTGAACGGGCCGTGATCCTCGGCTTTGCCCATCGCGGCTCGCCCGCCGGCGTCTGGCTCCCCAACGTGGATGCCTTCCGCACCCCGCTGGGCGAGATCGAAGTGGATCAGGACGCGGTAGAGGAGTTGCAGGCCGGCGACGGTTTCCGCTGCCGGGCCGAGCAGGCGCTGTGCGACCACTCGGTGGAGATCCAGCTGCCTTTCCTGCAGCAGGTCTCCCCGCGGACGCGGGTGGTGCCGGTTTACGTAGGCCACCTGGATGCCGAAGCGCGCCGCTCGGCCGCGGCTGTCCTGAGGCGGGTAGCCGGGCCCGGCACCGTCCTGATCGCCAGCTCCGACTTCACCCATTACGGGCGGAGCTTCCACTACCAGCCGTTTCCACCGGACTCCAGGGTCTCCGAACGCCTGTGGGATCTGGATCACCAGGCCATCGAATCGGCGGCCAGTGTGGACAGCGAGGCCTTTCTCAGCTTTCTGCATTCGACCGGCTCCACCGTGTGCGGGTCGGCTCCCATCGCCTTGCTGCTGGAAACGCTGGCCGGATGGGAGAGCGAAGTCTTCGCCGAGACGCTGGACTACCAGACCTCCGGGGAGATCACGGGCGATTACCGCCACTCGGTCAGCTACGCCTCGCTGGGATTCTTCCCGGCCGCCTCGTTCCTGCTCGATGAGCAGGAACGGCGCCTGCTGATGGAAAGCGCGCGCCGCACCCTGGACCACATGCTCGAAACCGGACGGCGCGAGCCGGTCTTTCCCGCGCGCGAGACGCCGGCCCTCTCCCGCCGCGCCGGGGTGTTCGTCAGCCTGCACCTGGACGGCAAGCTGCGAGGGTGCGTCGGCACCCGCTCGCCCACGGAGCCGCTGCACGTATGCGTTCCCCAGATGACCCTGGCCGCGGCTCTGGACGATACCCGGTTCGACGCCCTGCAGCCAGGCGAGGGGAACATCGAGATCGAGATCTCGGTGCTGACGCCGGTGAAGCGGATCGCCCGTCCCGAGCAGTTCCGGTTGCACGAGCACGGTGCGTACCTCGAAGCCGGGCATCGACGCAGCCTGCTGCTGCCCCAGGTGGCCGCCGGGCGCGACTGGACCGCCCCGCGGTTTCTGGAGGCCCTGGTCCGCAAGGCCGGCCTGGCGGGCAAAGTGTACGAGGATCCCCAAACCCGCCTCTATGTCTTTCGGGCCCAGGTGTTTTCCGAGCATCTGGTATCCTGAAACAAGACCCTCGAGATCGCATCGGACACCCGGTAGACAAGACCCTTGAAGATCGGATTCGTCAGTCTCGGCTGCCCCAAGAACCTGGTAGACAGTGAAGTCATGATGGGGCAACTGGTGAGCCGCGGGCACACCTTGACCACCCGTCCCGACGAAGCCGATGTCCTGGTGGTGAACACCTGCAGTTTCATCGACCCCGCCAAGCAGGAATCGGTCGATACGATTCTGGAGATGGCCCAGTACAAGAAGGCCGGCCGGGCGAAGAAACTGGTGGTGGCGGGCTGCCTGGTGGAGCGGTACCGGGCCGACATCCGGCGGGACATCCCGGAAGTGGATGCGGTGATCGGCACCAACGAGCTTGAGCGCGTGGTGGAGATCTGCGAGGGGTTGGGTGACGGCGAGGGGGCGCCCGCGCCCTATCTCTACCACCACCTGACGCCGCGCGTGCTGGCCACGCCGGATCACTTCGCCTATATCAAGATCGCCGAGGGATGCGATCATCCCTGCTCGTTCTGCGTGATCCCGCAGTTCCGGGGAAGCTTCCGCAGCCGCCGCTTCGAATCGGTGGTGGCCGAGGCCGCCGGCTTGTTCGAGCGGGGCGTGCGGGAAATCAACCTGATCGGCCAGGACACCACCTGCTATGGCGAAGACCTCGGGATCCGCCACGGGCTTGCCGCGCTGCTGGCGCGCCTGGCCCAGATCGAAACGCCGCACCGCAAGTGGATCCGTTTTCTGTACGCCTATCCCAACCGGATCGACCAGCGGCTGCTGGATACCATCGCCGCGCACCCCGACCTGGTGAAGTACATCGACGTGCCGCTGCAGCACGCCAGCGCCGGGGTACTGAAGCGGATGAAGCGCGGCGCCTCGGGCGAGATCTTCCTCCGGCTGCTGGAGCGGATCCGCCGCACCATTCCCGGCGTGGCCGTACGGACCAGCCTGATCGCCGGCTTCCCCGGCGAGACGGAACGGGATTTCGAAGAGCTGTGCCAGTTTGTCGAGGCGGCGCGCTTCGATCATCTGGGCGTGTTCTCCTATTCCGACGAGGAGACCAGCGGCAGCTACCATCTCGACCGGAAGGTGCCGGCGCGCACCATCTACAACCGCAAGCGCCGCCTGCTCGCGATCCAAAGGAAGGTGTCGCGGGCGCGCAACCGGCAGTGGGTGGGCCGGGAAGTCGAGGTGCTGGTGGAAGGCCCGTCCAAAGAGACCGACCTGCTGTGGGAGGCGCGCATGCCCACCCAGGCGCCGGAAATCGACGGCGTGATTCTGGTCAACGACTGCGAGGGCCGGCCGCCGGCATCCGGCGAGATCCGCAGACTCCGCATCAGCGAGGCGCACGACTACGACCTGGTGGGGACCCTGCTGCCGGCCTCGGAAGCCCGCCCGCCGGTCCGCCCCGGCTCTCTGGTGCAGATTCTGCCCGCGGCGGCCTCCGTATGAAGTGCCCGATCTGCAGGAAGCCGGTCGAGTGGGACGCTCCCGAATTTCCTTTCTGCAGCGAGCGCTGCCGCCTCATCGACCTGGGCAACTGGGCTTCCGGCAGGTACGTGATTCCCGGTCCTCCCGCGACCCCGGAGCCTGGCGAAAAGGCCGGAGACGGCAATGACGGCGAGTGAGACGGGAGCGGTTCGCACGGAGCCTCCGGATGCCGGGACGGGCTGCCTGGCGGCCGACCTCATCTCGGGTTTCTTCGGCTGCGGCCGCAGTCCGGTCGCGCCCGGAACCGCCGGATCGCTGGCCGGGCTTGCCATCGCCTGGGCGCTGACCGCCTGGACCGGCTGGCCGCCCTGGGTGTTGCTGATCGCCGCGGCGGCGCTGTTCCCGCCGGCCGTTTGGGCGGCCGGGGTGTCGGCGCGGAAGCGGGGGGTGTCCGACCCCTCTTTTGTCGTGGTGGATGAAGTTTTGGGACAATGGATAGCTTTGGGAGGCGCGGCGGTTTTGAACGGGAAGAGCTGGCTTGCGGCCTTCCTGTTGTTCCGTGTTCTGGACATCCTCAAGCCCCCGCCGGTGCGGCAATTCGAGGCTCTGCGCGGGGGGTGGGGCATCGTGATGGATGATGTGATGGCGGGCGCTTATGCCGCGCTTGTCTTATTTTTGACAGGATGTTTCAATCTTTATTGAATATGGGGATTCGGAAGGAAACCAACGGCCGCCCGGAAATCTCCCAGGTCTGGCCTTCCGCGGCGATCGCTGGCGGCGAACTCCAGATCAAGGGTAAAGGCTTCGCCCGGAAGGACCGGCCGCGGGTGATGATCGGCGAGCTGGCCGCCCCGGTGGTCATCGGATCGGACTCGCTGATCATTGCGCGGGTGCCGGAAGGCGCCTCGGCCGGAGAACTGGTAGTGGCCAGCGGGGACCAGTCCAGCACGGTCTGGAACTGCGACGTCGGCATCCAGGTGGCGGAGGGCCTGCATCCCGTGGCCAACCCGGCCGTGGACTCCTTCGGGAATATTTTCACCACCTTCAGCGGTTCCCGCGGGCAGAAGGTTCCGGTTTCGGTCTACAAGATCGACTTGAACTACAACTCCAAGCCGTTTCTCAAGGACGTGATGAACGCCACCGGCCTGGGGTTCGACCGGGACGGCCTGCTGTACATCTCCAGCCGGGCGGAGGGCATCATCTACCAGGCCACGCCGAACGGCAACATGTCGGTGTACGCCGAGGGCATGGGCATCGCCACGGGCCTGGCCTTCGACCAGGACGAGAACCTCTACGTGGGCGACCGCAGCGGCACCATTTTCAAGATCAGCCGCGGCCGCCAGATTTTCGTTTTCGCCACCGTGGAGCCCTCCATCTCGGCCTACCACCTGGCATTCGGTCCGGACCGCTACCTGTACGTGACCGGCCCCACCACCTCGAGCTTCGACTCCGTGTACCGCATCTCGCCGGAGGGTGAAGTGGAGGTCTTCGCGCGGGGCTTCGGCCGGCCGCAAGGCATGGCCTTCGACCAGGACGGCAGGCTGTACCTGGCCGCGTCGATGGGCGGGCGGAAGGGCATCGTACGCATCGGGCCGGATCGCAAGCCGGAGTTGTTCCTCTCCGGTCCGGGCATTGTGGGACTGGCCTTCACGCCCTCGCGCTCGCTGGTGGTAGCCACCAACAACGCGCTGTACCGGGTGGATGTCGGAATCCGGGGCAACCCGCTGATTTGAGCGCCGCTGCTTTGAACATGGACGCGGAAATCATCGCGGTCGGCTCCGAGCTGCTGACCGCCGGCAGGATCGACACCAATTCCCTCTACCTGACCGGGCAGTTGAACGCGCTGGGCGTGGAAGTGGTGGTCAAGGAGGTCGTGGGCGATCACCGCGGACGGCTGGCCGAGGTGATCCGGCAGGCCATGCGGCGCGCCCGAATCGTCATCCTCACCGGCGGCCTGGGCCCCACCGAGGACGACGTGACGCGCGACGCGGTGGCCGAAGCGCTGGACCGGCGCCAGATCTTTCACGAGGAGATCTGCCTGCAGATCGAGGAGCGCTTCCGCCTGATGCGCCGCAGGATGGCGGACGTCAACAAACGCCAGGCCTTCATCATCGAAGGGGCCGAGGTCCTGCCCAACGACCGCGGCACGGCCCCCGGCCAGTGGATCGACGAAAAGGACTGTTCGCTCCTGCTGCTGCCCGGCCCGCCGCACGAGCTGGAGGCCATGTTCGGGCGGCTGTGCCTGCCGCGCCTGGAGCGCATCGTGCCCCGGCAGGTGATCCGCGTCCGCACCTTCCGCGTGGCGGGCATGGGCGAGTCGGACCTGGACCAGCTGATCGCGCCGGTTTATACGAAATACCAGAACCCGGCCACCACCATTCTGTCCGGACCCGGCGATATCCAGATCCATCTGCGGGCCTGCTGCACCAGCGAGGCCGAAGCCCTGGCGCTGCTCGAGGAAGTCGGCCAGCCCATTGAAGCGCTGCTGGGCGAGAACATCTACTCGCGCGACGGCGAGCCGCTCGAAGCGGCGGTCGGCGGCCTGCTGCGGAAACTCCAGGCCACCCTGGCGGTGGCGGAGAGTTGCACCGGCGGGATGCTGGCTGAGAGGATCACTTCGGTGCCCGGCAGCTCGGACTATTTCCGCGGCGGCTTCATTACCTACACCAACCGCATGAAGCAGCAGTTGCTGGGCGTGCCCGAGGACATCCTGAAGGAACACGGTCCGGTCAGCGCGCAGGCGGCCGAGGCGATGGCCGCGGGCGCGCGCCTGCGCACCGGCTCCACCTTCGCCCTCTCGGTGACGGGGATCGCCGGGCCGGAAGGCGGCACGGCGGAGACGCCGGTGGGCACCATCTACGTAGGCCTGGCGGGACCGTCCGGCGCCGAGGCGTGCCGCCGCCGCTTCCTGGGGGACCGCGCCCGGGTGCGCGCCTTCGCCGCTCAGATGGCGCTGGACACGCTGCGCCGCAGGTGCGCGACGGTCTCGAAGTGATAGGTCTGCGGAAACAGATCGATCAGGATCAGCCGGTCGATGCTATAGCCGGATGCCGTCAGGGCGGCCAGGTCGCGGGCCAGGGTGGCGGGGTCGCAAGCCACCAGCGTGAGGCGCGGAGCCTGTAGGCGCGCCAGTTCGCGAACCACCGCGGGTCCCAGCCCGGCGCGCGGAGGATCGGCAAGCACGAAATCCGGCCTTTCGGTGAGCTTCTGGAGGCATGCCGCCGTTTCCGACTGCACCGTTTCCACTGCCATCCCCGCCCGCGCGGCGTTGAACTCCAGGTCGCGCACCGCCGCCGCGCCTCCTTCCACCGCCGTTACCGAGCGAAAGCGCGCCGCCAGCGGGAGCGAGAACAGTCCCACGCCCGCGTAAAGATCGAGGGCCCGCCCGCCTTCGGCCTCCTGAAGCGCGCTCTCCACCAGGGCGTCGACCAGAAAACGGTTCACTTGAAAGAACGACCGGTTGCTGACCCGGAACGTCCGGCCCCCGGCGGAGTAATCGAGAGCGGTCCTGGCCGCTCCCGGAATGCGCTCCGCGCACCACTCGAAGAAGCGCCGCGCCACCGGCCGGGCGGAGTCCAGGACGTTCAACTGCGTTTCGGATTCGTTGCTGAAGAGTTCGACGGAGCGTATGAAACGCGGCCAGCGCGGATCGCGCAGCATCTCACGCACCGCTTCGAGCGCCCGGTTGACGGCCGGCGACGAAATGGGGCAGTGGTCGATGGCGCAGAGCCGGTGAGAGCGCGCGCGCCGGTAGCCGATGTGCGGGCCCTCGATGTGCAGTTGCACGCGATTGCGGTATCTCCAGGGCTCCCCGGAGACTACGCCGATTGCCTCGGGCGGCTCGATCTTTCCGATGCGCCGCAGCGCCTCGGCCAGGATGCCGCGCTTGGCCTGCAACTGCGCTTCGTAGGCCGCGTGCTGATACTGGCAGCCGCCGCAGCGGTAGAAGAACGGGCAGGGCGGCTCCACGCGTTCGGCGGCGGGCGCGAGGATCTCCACCAGGCGGGCGCGCAGCAGGCCCGGCTTGCGCTCACGGGCTTCGGCCACGATCGTCTCGCCGGGGAGCACGTACGGCGTCAGGACCACCTGGCCGTTCCAGCGGCCGAGCCCGTCGCCGCCGTACACGAGTTTCTCGACGGCCAGTTCCATTCGCGGTTGAGCAGCGGTGTCCATGAGTACGGCGCAGCGTCTCTTCATCATCGCTATCCTGAGAGACGGATGGCAACGCCGCCCCGCCGCGGAACATTGACCTACACGCTGCTGGCGCTGGCCGCGCTCTTCGTCGCGACGGCCCTGTTGACCCGGGCCTACCGGGCAGAGCGGCAGCAGCGCGCGGAGATGCACTTCCGCTCCGGGCAATGGCTGGCCGGTGAAGGAAAGAACCCGGAGGCGGCGGCGGAATACCGGAGCGCGCTTTCTTACATGCACCGCGATCCGCGCTACCGCCTGGCGCTGGCCCTGGCGCTTTACCGCATGCGTAACTGGGCCGAGGCGCAGGCCCACCTGCTGGAACTGCGCAACGCCGACCCTGCCAGCGGCCTCACCAACCTGATGCTGGCGCGCCTGGCCGCCGCCGGGGGCCGGACCGAAGAGGCGGCGCAGTTCTACCGTTCGGCAATTCACGGCCTGTGGACGGAGAAGCCCCGCGAGAATCGCATCGCGGCCCGCTTCGAGCTCATCGACTTGCTGCTGAAAACGAAGAAGCGCAAACAGGCGCTGGCACAGTTGCTGGAACTGGCGGCCGAAGCGCCCGCCGGAGCGGCTTTGCAGCGCCGGATGGGAGGATTGTTTCTCCAGGCGGGCTCGCCGCGCGATGCCGCCGACGCGTACCGGGACGCGATCGGGATCGACCGGCGGGATGCGGAAGCCTGGCGCGGGCTGGCCGAAGCGGAGTTCGCGATAGGCGACTACCGGGCGGCGCGCCGCTCGCTGCAGCAGGCCCTGGAATCGAACCCGGGCAGCCCGGACGTGGAACGGCGCCTGCAACAGGTCGAGGAGATCATTCAACTGGACCTCGGCGCACCGCACATCAGTTCCGCCGCGCGCTATCGCCGCAGCCGGGCCCTGCTGAGGCGCGCGCTCGCAAGCCTGGAGGCCTGCCTGGCGGAATCCGGGCGCCCGGCCGGCACGCCGCTGGGCGCGGAGGCGGAAGCGCTCCTGCAAGGCCGGGCGAAGAACCGCGATCAGGCGGCCGCGGAGAACATCGCGATGATCCAGTTGCTGTGGACCGCGCGGCGGGATGCGTGTGGTCTCCCACCGGCGGGCGATCCTCTGGCGGTGCTGGTTGCGAGGCTGCCGCAATGAGAGAGCCCTGGAGCCGCATGAGCGAGACGCAGCGCTTTCTGCTGCTCTCGATCCTGATCGGCGTATTCACGGGCCTGCTGATCGTGTGCTTCCACATCGCCATCGACTTCGTGACCTGGCACGCCCTCGGTTCGCTCTCGGGCCGGTTCGACTGGCGGCGGCTGATCTGGCCGGTGCTGGGCGCGGCCGCGGCGACCATGATCGTGGGCCGCATCTTCCTCGCGGCCAAGGGCAGCGGAGTCAACCAGACGAAAGCGGCGTTCTACGTTTCCGACGGCTACGTTTCGCCCGGCGCGATGGTGGGGAAGTTCGCGGCCTGCTCGATCTCGATCGGTTCCGGCAACTCGCTGGGACCGGAGGACCCGGCGCTGCACATGGGTGCGGGCGTAGCCTCGCTGCTGGGGCGCCTGTTCGGACTGGAGCGCAAGTCGATGCGGCTGGTCGCACCGGTCGGCGCGGCGGCCGGGATCGGCGCAGCCTTCAATACCCCCATCACCGGCGTGCTGTTCGTGATGGAGGAAGTGATCGCTTCCTGGACAGCCAGCGTGCTGGGGTCGATCCTGCTGGCGGCCGTTTCGGCGGTGGTGGTGGTGCGCTGGTTCCTGGGCGGCGAACCCCTGTTCCGGGTTCCTCCGTTTCAGTTGCGGCACCCCTCGGAACTGCTGGTGTATGCGGCCTTGGGCGTGGCGGGCGGTGTGCTGGCCGCCGTCTTCATCAAGGGAGTCGCCTGGGCGCGCGCGCGTCTGGAACGCCTTCCGCGGCGCGCGCAGGGGTATCTGCCGCTGGCGGCGGGGTTCCTGGTAGGCGTAGCCGGCCAGTGGATGCCGGAGGTCATGGGGGCCGGCTACGATGCCATCGACAGCGCCCTGCACGAGCGCTTTCCGGCCGGCCTGCTGCTGGGACTCGGGCTGATGAAGATGGCGGTCACGCTGATCGCCTTCAGCTCCGGCGTCCCCGGGGGCATGTTCGCTCCGACGCTCTTCACGGGCGCCATGATCGGGGGCGGTCTGGGCACCCTGGCGTCCCGCTATTGGCCGTTCCCGTCGGGATCCGCCGAAGCCTATGTGCTGGTGGGCATGGGGACCTTCTTCGCGGGTGTCTTCCGCGCTCCCATGACGGCCATCTTCATGGTGTTTGAAGTGAGCGCCAGCTACGTCATCATTCTTCCGATGATGGTGGCGGGGACTATTTCCTATTTCGTCTCGCGTCAGTTACAGCCGGTTCCGTTCTTCAGCATGCTGGCCAGGCACGAGGGCCTCGACCTGCCCTCGGCCGACGAATACCGGGCGGTGGAATCCCTGCGGGTGGAGGACGCCATGCAGCCGCCCGGCGAGGCCGTACTGGAACCGGAGACGGCGGTCGGGGGGGCGCGGGAACTGGCGGCGCGAAGCGGCGCGAAGGTCTGGCTGGTGAAGCTGGGGGAGGCACAGTGGTCGTCGGCCACACTCGAGCAACTGAATGACGGGGAACCGGATGCGCCGCTGAAGGGAGTGCTGCCGCTCGCGCCACATCCGCGGCTGTACCCGGACCTGCCGCTGGACGCGGCCCTTCGGTTTCTGGCGGTCTATCCGGTGATTCCCGTGGTGAGCCGGTCCGATCCCGGCATCCTGCTGGGCGCGATCACTCTGGACGGCGTGCACCAGGCCTACGGAATTCTCCCCAAGCCCCCGGGTAGCGGCCAAAGCGGATGAACCGCCGGCCGGCGGCCCGGGTGCGAACCTGCGCCGGCAGCACGGCCGCGGCCCGAGGAACTGACGCGGCGGCGGGAGGCAAATCTACCAGCGCTTGCCCATGGGCGAGGTTTCGGCGTAGCCGATGACGCGCTTGTTGTAGAAGGGGGTCGGCTCGAAGTAGCCGGGCTCGCGCAGGTGCTCGCGGATGACCGCTTCGTCGAGTTCCACGCCCAGGCCGGGCGCGTTGGGCACTTCCACGTGGCCATCGCGGACCAGCGGCCTGGGGGTGGCGACCATGTCCGCCCACCAGCCGGTATCCACGTTGTGAGTTTCGCAGCAGACGAACCGGCTCAGGGTGGCCGCCATGTGTGCCGCCGCGATCTGCCCGACGGGAGTCCCCGCCATGTGGATGGCGGTGGGGATGCCGTGGGCGGCGGCGTAATCGGCGGTCCGCTTCACTTCACGGAAACCCCCGGAAGCGACTTCGTCGGGGTGGATGATGTCCACGGCGTGGTTATCGATCAGATCGCGGAAACCTTCCTCCAGGCCGAAGACGGTTTCACCGGTGAGGGTGGGGGTGGTGGTGGAGTCGGTGATGATCTTGTGGCCGCGCCAGTCGCGGGAATCGATGAAGTCCTCGGCCCAGGCCAGCTGGTAGGGCTCGAAGGCGCGGGCGTAGCGGATGGCGTCGTTGACGGTGAGAGAGCCGAAGTGGTCGGCTGCCACGGGCGCGTCCCAGCCGACCGCGTCCTTCACCGCGGCGATGAACTCGCACAGGTACTGCAGGCCCTTCTCGGTGGCGACGCCGTTTTGATTGACGGCGCCCGGCCGCTTCCTCACCAGCCGGGTATAGAGATCCATCTTGAAGAAGGTGAAGCCCAGCTTCTTGCGTTCGGCCATGCGCCGGCCGTAGACCTTGGGGTCGTCCACGCCTTCGGTATCGCAGTACAGGCGAATCCGGTCACGCACCTTGGGGCCCAGCAGCTGCCAGGCGGGCACACCGTAGACCTTGCCCGCGATGTCGTGCAGGGCGATATCGATGGCTCCATATCCCCAGCCCATGAAGAAGTGGTTGGCCATGAAGGGCCGGATGCGGGCCAGAACAGCCGGGATGTTGAGGGGATTCTGACCCAGGATGTAGGGTTTGAGGAGCATGGCCTGGCCGGGCACGCTCTGCGAGAAACCCTCGCTCAGACCGTAGACACCCTGGTTGGTGTCGATGCGGAAGATCGGGAAATCGTAAGGCGCGGCGACGAAACAATACCGCATGTCGGTGATCCTGAGATCACTGGGCGCGGAATACTTGTTCAGCGGGCGCGGCTGGCCGGATTGCCCGGGCAGAGGCTCGGCCATTTTCAGAATGGGGCCGAGGGCGGCGAGTCCGGCGGAACGCTGGAGCAGGCGGCGCCGGGAGATGCGGGAGGATCGCGGGTGGGTCATAGGCTCTGTGTTCTGCATTACTGTACCGCAGAAAACGAGGAGCGGCGTCAGGATGTTCCCCTATTTCACGAGCCCGGGTGGGGCCGCAGGCCCATGTCAGGCGTCCGCGACGGATTCGTCTGTCCCCAGGAGGATGCGATAGCTGGCCCAGGCGCGGGCGGCGATCTG
>JADZAF010000177.1 GCA_020852755.1 Bryobacterales bacterium | reverse complement strand
TGAGCTTCAGGGCATCCAGGTTTCGCCCGGCGGCAGGTATGCAGCCGTGACCCACGTGCTGGCGCGCCACCAGACACCGACTTCGCAGATCGACCGGGGCTGGATGAACACCAACGCCCTGTCGATCATCGATGTCGCCAGGCTGTCGGTCGTCAACACCGTGCTGCTGGATGGGCCGTTCAACGGTGCCGCCAACCCCTGGGCGGTGGCGTGGAGCGCCGATGGCCGCCGCCTCGTAGCCACTCACGCCGGCGCCCACGAGGTAAGCATCATCGATTTCCCCGCGCTGCTCCAGAAACTGGCCGCCCCTCCCCAGGCTGAGGTGGCGGTCCCGGACGACATGGCCTTCCTCCATGGCCTGCGGCAGACGGTGCGGTTGCGCGAGACCGACCGCGGACCCCGGGCCCTGGCCATCGCCAGCGGCGCCATCTTCACGGCCAACTACTTCTCCGACACGCTTTCCGCCATTGACATGGCTGTTCCCGGACGGCATCCGGATTCCATTCCGCTGGGTCCGGCGCCGGCCCCAAGCCTGGAGCGTAAGGGCGAGTTTTACTTCTACGACGCGGGTATCTGTTTCCAGCGCTGGCAGACCTGCGCCAGTTGCCATCCGGGCGACGCGCGCGCCGACGCCCTGAACTGGGACCTCGTTAACGACGGTTTGGGAAACCCGAAGAACAGCAAGAGCCTTCTGCTGGCTCACCGGACGCCCCCGGCCATGAGCCTGGGAATCCGGGACACGGCCGAGACCGCCGTCCGCTCCGGCATCCGGTACATCCTGTTTACCCGGCAGCCGGAGGAAGTGGCCCTGGCCATCGACGCGTATTTGAAGTCACTGAAGCCGGTGCCCAGCCCGCACCTGGTGAAGGGAAAACTCTCGGCGGCGGCCCTGCGGGGCCGCGCGTTGTTCCGCGACCCGGCGGTCGGCTGCGCTTCCTGCCACCCGGAAGGGCTCTTCACCGATCTCAAGCCGTACGACGTGGGTACGGCGGGGCGCTACAGCCCGCAGGGAGCCAGGTTCGATACGCCTTCGCTGATCGAGGTGTGGCGGACCGCGCCCTACCTGCACGACGGGTCGGCAGCTTCCATGCACGAGGTGCTGACCACGAAGAACGCCGGCGACCGGCACGGCAAGACGTCCCACCTGACGCCGGAGCAAATCAACGACCTGAAGGAGTACGTCCTTTCGCTGTAGGATCCCCGCGATACGTCAGAACGAAATTGGAGCCAATGATGATTGATACCGAGACGCTGAGGAACATCGCCGCCCTGCCCATCCGGAAGTCCGCGATCACGAACCTGGAGACGTTGAACGAAGCTTTCGATTACGAGCGTCCCAGTTCGTTTTCGCGCGGGATGCGCATCGACCTGAACGGTTTGGTGATCCTCCTGATCTCCGGCACCGCCAGCATCAACGAGTGCGGGGAATCCGTCCATGTGGGCGACCTCCGGAGACAGACGCGCCGCACCTTCGAGAACATCACGAAACTACTCGAGTCCGAGGGCGCGACGTGGAAGGACGTGGTGCGCACGACCTGCTACCTGCGGGACATCGAGCGCGATTACGCCGCCTTCAACGACGAGCGCACCGCCTTCTATCGCGAGCAGGAGCTCGATCCGCTGCCGGCCTCCACGGGCATTCAGGCGATCCTCTGCCGGCCCGAACTGCTGGTGGAAATCGAAGCCATCGCGATGTTCAAACCCGGGGAGTGAACCCCTACTCCCTGGCTGCTTCCTTCGAAAGCAGGACGACCGCCGCAATCGCGAGAAACACCCCGGTCATCTGCCTTGCGCCGATCCGCTCGCCCAGGAGAAACCAGGCCCCGGCGACAGTCACCAGCGGGTAGATGTAGATGAGCGGGATGACGACGGATGCCTTGCCGCCGCGTTCCAGCGCCGTGAAACTGGTCCACGCTCCCAGGCCGTTCAACAGGCCCCCCAGCGCGATGAGGCCCAGCAGACGGAAATCGCCCGGCCATTCGACCGCCACGAACGGCGCCAAAGCGGCCGAGATGCAGGGGAACGCGGCGGCGAACCATAGGAACGACGTGCCCGAGGAAACGTAATTGGTGCTCAACTTCTGGGTAATCCCCGTGATCCCCCAGAACACCAGGGCCACGATCGCCAGCCAGATCCATGCGCTCATATCAAACGCTCAGGAGTACGATTGCCGCCAGCGCCACGGCGATTCCCGCCCACTGGGCGCGCGTCAGTGTTTCACCGAGAAAAACGGTCGCCAGCACCACCGTCACCAGCGGGGCCATGCAGGTCAGCGGCACCACCACGGATGCGATGCCGCCCATATCCAGCGACAGAAAGAAGGCGATATTGCCGGCCCCGCCCAAAAGGCCGGTGATGAACCCATACGCCGCTCCCCGCCCCGGCTTCGTTCCGCGTTTCAGGTTTCGCGAGGCCAGGATGGGGAAGACGGCCGGGAGGAGACCGAGCGGGAACAGAGCCTGGTTCGTCCACGGAGAAACCCGGTCCACCGCCGCCTTCGATTGAATGCCCCAGGCCCCCCACAGAAACACCGTCAGGATTGAATACATGAGCCATGCGGGGATCCACGGGCGCGGCGGCGCGGTCTTCATGACTTCCCAGTCTATGAGATCCGCCGGCCGGGCGCCCGCGCCCCGCAAGCCGGCAAAGGACAGACCTTCTCCGCTTCGGCTACATTGTGGGTTTGCGGAGCAGGGTGGACCAGACAGGCGAGGAAGGATGGGATCATGCGGAAGGTCGTATGGCTAGGCAGGGACCGGCTGGAGTACTTGGACGACGGCGCCGCGCCGCCCCCGGCGCTTGCGCCGCACGAAGTTCTCGTCGCCGTTTCGGCGGCCGGCGTCTGTTCGACCGACGTTCACATCATCGAGGGGAAGATCCAACTGGCGCCTCCGCCTCTGGTGTTGGGCCACGAATTCGCGGGTAGGGTGACGGCGTGCGGTTCCGGCGTCCGGTCGGTGAAATTGGATGACCGGGTCAAGTGCGATTCGGTGGTCGGCTGCGGCTGCTGCGCGTGGTGTTCGGCCGGTTCCGCGCAGTTCTGCGCCGGGGGCTCGGAGTTCGGCATCACCCGGGATGGCGCCTGGGCGGAGTGGATTGTCGTTCCCGAGCGCAATCTTCACCGTCTGCCCGGCTCCATCTCCGATGCCGCGGCCGCAATCCTCGACCCGGAGGTCTACGGCCCGTTGAGAAAGGCCGGCATCGCGGCAGGAGACACGGTGGCTGTATTCGGACCAGGGCCGGCCGGCCTGGTGGCCACCCAGATTGCCCGCATCCTGGGCGCCGGCCGCGTGCTTCTGTGCGGCACGCGGGCCGAGAGGCTGGCCCTCGGCAGGCGCCTGGGCGCCGACCACGCCATCAACGTCGCGGAAGACGACCCCGTGGAGGCCATTCGGGAACTGACCGGCGGACGGGGCGCGGACCTCGTGTTCGAGGCGGCCGGGACCGAGGCATCCGTCCTGCAGGCGCTGGCCGTGTTGCGGCCTCAGGGAAAGGCCGTTTTCTACGGGGTGCACGGCAGAAACCTTCACCAGTTCCCGATCGACAGCGTCGTGCTGCGCGACCTCGTGGTGTACGGCGCCCTCACGGACCGCGTCGGATGGGACGACGTGATCGGTTGGGCGGCGAGCGGCCGTTTGGATTTGAACAGCATCATCACGCACCGCTTCCCGCTGGACCGCGCGGCGGCGGCCTATGAAACGATCCGCGATCGCCGCCAGGGCGCCGTTAAAGCGGTGCTGGAAATCGCGAAAACCGGCTCCTGACAGCCGGCGGGAGCACAGCGCCGCTTCCCGAGGCGCCCGTACTTACCCTGCCGGCACCTGCGGGATTAAGTAAGGCTACCGGAAGAAAAGGCCAACCATATCCGGTTCACTTCCGCCTCTCTGTGAGTTTTCTTACACCCCTCCGGCCGTGCTATTTCGCCTGTTATGATACACTTTTCCGGAGAGGAACCGGATGCACCTGAGGGGGATTTTCGCGGCTGTTTTTGTCCTTGTTCTGCCCTTGCCTGGGCTGGCAGGCGTCATGCAATACTACGGCTTCGACGTGAAGGCCTCTCCCTGGCAGCCGGCTCCTAACTCGACTCAGGCCGCCGCCGCGTTTGCCGCCGAGGCCGGGCTGCTGCGAACCATTACTTTTGAGGAAGAGCTGCTCGGAATGATCCCGGGGACGAGTGTGCTTGGTGACGGTACGGTGCTGACATCGGTTCAACCCACGCAAGGCGCCATCGTCGAACAGGTGGACCAGTCAGACATGTATAACTGGAATACCACCCCTGGAGGGAAGAATTATCTCAGGCTTGCAGCCCTCGAACACAGCACCTTCGGCCGCACTTATTTCCGCTTCGTGTTTTCCCGTCCCATCCGTGCATTTGGCGCCTATTTTACCGGAATCACCAACGAGTTGGGGGTTCATTATCTCACCTTTGACGATGGCGCCGCCCAGCGCCTTGGTGTCCGCACACAACCCACGCTGGACCCTCAGATAAGTTTCTTCGGGTTTGTTTCCACGGGAATTCCGTTCACCTCGGTTACTTTTGAAACCGTGGGCACCCCAGCTACGGACTTCATTGTTGGCATGGACGACATCCGGTATTCCGCCGTCCCGGAGCCTTCCGCGCCGGCTCTGCTGCTGGCGGGCGTTCTCATGCTGGCCGCCGGGCGGGTGTGCGGGCTGGTCCGCCGGGGATGACGCATACACCGCAGCTGCCGCGAGTCCGCCGCTCCCTGGGACCGGCGCTGCCGGCATGCCGGCGCCGGGCCTCGATTTGGGAATCGCCGGAGCCTTGACTCTGCCGGGCCGGCGGCTGGGAACACCACCAGCGCGCGGCGGGCGTCACGTCGTTTGACGCGAGCAACCGCGCGGGCGGCCGGCGCTGCTCGCTCGGCGGCGCCTTTCCCGGCCCGGGGGACTTTCCGGACGAGGTGGCCGGGCGGGGCGGCGAGTTCGTCGATACGGGCCGGAAGACGATGGTCCGCTACGCGCGGGAATTCGGCTTCGAACGAACACCAGGCAAGCACGTGAGGTTCAATGCCGGTCCGCGGTGCGCTGAAGAAGATACACGCGCAGCGCAGGGTCATCCGTCAGGCTGGCAGCGCGGCCAAATGCACTGCGCGCCTCGTCTTTCCGGCCAAGCAATTGGAGCAAATGCCCGCGCGCGGCCCAATATGGCTGGTAGTTCACCACCCGGCCGGCGGGAATCTCTTCCAGTGCCGCAAAACCGGCAGCCGGCCCGTCCGCCTGTGCCAGCGCTACGGCCCGGCCGGCCAGCGCGCCGATACCTGGCGCGATTCGCACCAGGCCCTCATAGAGCAGGAGTATCTCCCGCCAGTCGATTCGTCCAGTAGCAGCCCGCTGCGCGTGAATGGACTGAATGGCGGCCTCGAGTTGATAGCGCCCCATGCGCTGAAATGCGGCGGCTGACCTCAGATGGGCTTCCGCTTCGGCCATCATCGGCCGGGACCACAAAGCCGGGTCCTGTGCGTCCAGCGGCACAAACTCGCCGCGGCTGGTGTGGCGTGCCGCACGGCGTGCTTCACAGTGCAGCATCAACGCCAGCAACCCGCGGGCTTCGGGTTCGGAGGGCAGAAGTTGTACCAGGGTTCGCCCGAGTGAGATCGCTTCCTCGGCGAGGCCGCGATGCGCTGACCAGGCTTCCGCCAGGTGCTCCCAGCCGGTCGTGTAGGCCGAATAGATAGCGTCGAGAACAAAGGGGACCCGCTCGTCCCACTCCCGGGGACCCGGCACACGGAATGGGATGGCTGCCTCGCGGATCTTGGCTTTTACTCGAACCAGCCGCTGCCCCATTGCCGCGGGCGAAACCAGAAAGGCCGCAGCGATGCGCGCAGCGTCCAGGCCCAGCACGGTCTGCAGCATCAGCGGGGTGCGGGCCGCGGGATCAATCGCCGGATGCGCGCAGACGAAAAGAAGCTTCAAACGCTCGTCGGGGAACTGTTCGTGTGTTGCCGCCACCTTTCGCGCCTCCTCGGCGAGATGCAGGAGCAGTCTCTCCGAGTTCTGCCGCACCTGGCTGCGGCGCGCGGCGTCAATCATGCGGTTGCGCGCCACGTGAAGCAGCCAGGCTTCCGGCTTATCAGGAACGCCGTCCGCCGGCCATCGCTCCAATGCCGCCGCGAATGCGTCGCTCAAGGCGTCTTCCGCGCCGGCGACATCACCAGCGCGGGACGCAAGGTAGGCAACCAGCCGGCCATATGTGCCGCGCGCGATGGCTTCCACGGCAGCATACGCCAAGGGCTCGCTCATCAGGACGATTTGCCGGATCCGCCCGGGAAGAGGCACCCCAGCAAGGGCCGGATTTCCACTTTTGCATAGCCGGCGGCGGGGTGGCGGGCCGCCCACTCCAGCGCGGCGTCCAGGTCCGGCACATCGATGAGGCCGAGGCCGGCCAGGTACTCTTTGGTCTCGGCATACGGGCCGTCGTGAATCTGCCGTCTTCCGTCTCGCACGGAGAGGGTGGTCGCCGTGTCCGGAGACCCCAGTCCCGCGCCGCCAATCAGGACGCCCGCCGCCTGGAGGGCCTCACCATAGGCTCTACCCGCCGCCACAGCCTGTTCGTCGCGACGATTGAAGGCTTCCTCTGACTCGTAGACCAGTAATGCGTATTTCATGGTGTGTGGTTGTCCTTTCGTCTCCATGTTCGAAGCCGGGGAATCATCGAACAGCCTCCTCGAGAGTGACCTTGCGGCCACGAGCGAACTGGAGCGTCGTCTCGGCGACCCTGCGGCCCAGGTGCTCCGCCGTTCGAAGATCGGCCTCCGGCGGCACAACGTCCGGACCCTGGTCGACGTTGGATTGCGCACCGGCGCCCAGCCAGAAGCCGAGCCGATTCAGGTCCCTCTCTGATCCAATTGTAGAGTTGTTCGCGGGCGGCAGGCCGAGATTGACCCAGTGCATGCCGTGTTGGGCGGCGAAAAGCGCGATCTGAATCAACGTCGCCAGCTTGTCGCCCGACTGCGAACCGGAGTTGGTGAACCCGGCTGCTATCTTGTCCTTCCAGGCAAAGCCCCGGGACATGACGGTCCGGGAACTCGCCTCCTCGAAGGCCTTGAACGCAGCCGAAGCACCCGCCGTGTAGGTCGGCGCGCCGAAGATAATCGCCTCGGCGGCCGCCAGATCGTCCCAGCGCGTTTGTGCTTCCTCGACACTGAGAAGCAGGGCTTCGGTTCCTTGGACCTTCTCCACGCCCGCTCTCACCGCCTCGGCCTGGCGCCGGGTATGCCCGCAGCCGCTGTGGTAGACGATCGCGATGCGCGTGTTCGACAGGGAATGGCTCATGGTTTCCAGCCGTTGTCTCGCTCTCTTTGGTCCCAGCCGGATGATTCCATCCGCTTCACTACGATGACGCGCGAGACGGACGCATTTCGACACCGGCGGCGCAGCCATTTTGGGCGCCGGCCACTGCTCAATGGCGCCAGGCTCGGCGGTGCTGACGGGCCGCCGCGGGTGTGTAATCGGGATTACGCCGCCACAACCGAAAGAGACCTGGGATGCGGCGCCGGGGTGGAAGAAGGCGCGGACCTCTTTTGCCTTCATCGTGATGCACCTCTTCGTTCATCGGCGCCTGCGCCCGAATCGGCGGCGCCGTCCTGGACTTTCTGGTGGATTACGGCTGCCCGGATCGGCGCGTGATTTCCCATGGAGCGCCGCAGGGACCGCAGCGGCCCCGCCATGCCCGGCTGGACGGTCACGGATGCCCTCTTGCCAGGCGGCCGCGACTACTCACCGGCTGCGGCGTTCGAAGCCTTCCAGTCCACAGCCCGCGTGCGGCCCTGGAACTCAGCGGCCACCACAGAGAGGAGTCGCACGGAGCCCCCGATGTAGCACCAGTCGAGATCGGTGTCGCCGCCGACGAACCACCGCCGATCCTCCGGCCACCAGAGATCGGGCGGCTGTGGGAACTTCCCACCGGGACGCTCGATCTGGGATGCCGCGTTCACGGCGCCACTGACCAGGTAGTAGCGGCGGTTCGGCAGATCGAACGACGGGAGTCTGCGCAAAGCCGTTCGGATCGACTTGTTCCGTCGAGCATCGTCCTCGCGAAGACGCTGACGCTCGCGCTCTACGTCCCGGCGCTCCGCGTCATCCCTCGGCATGGCGGCGAGCAGGGTCATGGAAGTATCGAAGCCATGGCCCTCCCAGATCGCGAACCAACAGTGTTCCGGGGTCGAGGTGTGCCTCGCGAGAACTGGGACGAGTTGCTCGAAGAGCCGGTTCA
Source organism: Bryobacterales bacterium (assembly GCA_020852755.1). Lineage (GTDB taxonomy): Bacteria > Acidobacteriota > Terriglobia > Bryobacterales > Bryobacteraceae > JADZAF01. The sequence goes on along the minus strand of JADZAF010000177.1, from coordinate 872 downwards.
CACCGTCGCTGCCGCGAGGCTCTCCGCCGCGGTAGTCAAGAAGCAGGTAGCGCTCGTAGCCCTTGGGGACGAGTCCGCCGACCGTGCCGAAGCTTCCCAGCGCGGGTGCGATCCACAGCGCGGCAGACGCATCCGCAGGAACGCGGATTGCCGGACCAAATGCCATACCTCTAGCCTCGCAGATCCTGGCCCAAAGATCGTCGGCCACCCGGTAATCCGCCCTGCACGGCGTCGCCGACTGGCGGACGTATCCTTGTCACTGCCGCACCCGCGATGCATCGTGGGCAGAACAAGCCCGGAGAGGTCAACAGGATCGCTTCGAGCAGAATGTGATGACGTCAGCCGTGTCCTCCGCAACCTGGAGGAATGGCCGGATCGGAGGCTCCAGAAGTATTCAACGAAGCCTGGACGCTCTTCGCGAGGGCTTGCAGGAGACAGGTCAGCGAGACGCCAACCCTCGCGGCTTGCTCAAGCAGCTTTCCGAAGAAAAAGCCGGCATCGCGATCATAGACGCCGCGCGGGACCGCGGATGGTCCCCGCACCTCGATTTCCCAGGTTTGCAGCGACGCGTCCGGGAAATGGCGGCGGTTGTACGTGTCGATCAGATGGGTGTGCGCGCGAACGGCAGCCGCCAGGATGTGCCGGTCGCCCGGGTCGTTGGTCATCGCTTCGATGGGCCGCTCGAAGCCCTCGATCCAGGCCTTCGGAGAATGCCGGCGCGGTTCGCCCTCCCGCCGCTGCGCCTTCTCCAGAGGCATGTTCCGTTTCTGAATGACCGCCATTCACAGAAGCGCATCGGCAGGCGGCATCGGGAGTGACGCGCCAGTTCGCCGCCGGGGTGAAAGAAGGCGCGGACCTTGTCCGCCGGCGTG